>CALEZK010000113.1 GCA_937928585.1 uncultured bacterium
GATGAAGATGGGCAAGTGGGTGTATGTGCAGAAGCCGCTGGCGCACAGCATTCACGAAGCGCGCGAGATGCAGCGCATCGCGAAAGAGATGAAGGTTTACACGCAGATGGGCAACCAGGGCCACTGCGGCGACGGCGTGCGCGAAGTGTGCGAATTGATCTGGGCGGGCGCCATCGGCGACGTGAAGGAAGTGATTACGTGGACGGATCGTCCGATCTGGCCGCAGTCGATTCCGAATCCGTTGCCGAAGGAAGAAGTGCCCGCGTCGCTGGATTGGGACTTGTGGCTGGGCGGCGCGCCGTTCCGCGATTACAACAAGGGGTATACGCCGTTCAATTGGCGCGGCTGGTGGGACTTCGGGTGCGGCGCGTTGGGCGATATGGCGTGCCACATCATGGATCCCGCGAACTGGGCGCTGACGCTGGGCGTGCCGACGAGCGTGGAAGTGGTGATGCAGGAGGGGTGCAATAACCAGACGGGCCCCGACAAGTCGGTGTTGAAGTACGAGTTCCCCGAGCGCATGGGCGAGCACGGTAAGAAATTCCCCGCGGTTACGCTTCAATGGTGGGATGGCCGCGCGGGCAACAACAAGCCGCCGCGTCCCGCTGACATTCCGGCTGATTATGAGTTGGGCAGCGAGAAGGGCAATTGCGGCACGCTGTTTATCGGCACCGAGGGTTACCTGACGTGCGGCACGTATGGGCAGAAGCCGCGCCTGCTGCCGGAAGCAAAGTTTGCGGATTATAAGAAGCCGGATCCGATCATCCCGAGAATTGAGAAGGAAGACCCGTATCTGGATTGGTTGAATGCCATCAAGACAGGCAAGCAGTCTTGTTCGAACTTCGATTATGCTTCGCCGTTCACGGAGATCATTTTGTTGGGCAACCTTGCGTTGCGCAGCGGCGGCAGCATTCAGTGGGACATCGCGAACATGAAGGTCACGAATAACGACGCGGCGAACGCGTTTGTGACGAAGGAATATCGCAAGGGCTGGAAGCTCTAAGTCGTTTTTGAAAGTCTACGGGACGCTCCTGCGATGCAGGAGCGTCCCGTTTTTTGTTGATTCCGGCAATCGCGCGACTTGAGTTTTTGTACCTAAGCTGATGGTGAGACGCCTGCGCCACGATTTGTGGCGCTGAATGAGGGCGGTGGTGTTCATCCAATTTTATGCGCCATACGCGAAGTGTACTTGCGGCCATCTGACGCAGTTCGAGCCGAAAGCAGGTAGCAATCCTAGTCCGGTGGCTGCCGAAAGGTGTAGACACATGCCTGGAAAATTGAAACAATAGCGGCACCTTCGAGGTGTCTCGAAAATGCTCAAGCATATTTCACGCGCTGTTCCGATCCTGGCATTGGCGATGTTCGTAGCCTGTGTGTCGTGCACGCCGAAGGGCACCCCTCCTACGACACCTGTCCTTGAGCAATCAACGGCGACCGCGATATTGCCTGAGCCGAATGGCGCATCGAAGGCAGAAGCAGAGCAACAGACCGCGGCGCTGGCGGCGCAACTTGCAAACGACGAGTGCGAGCGACTTTATAATCGGCGCCCTTTTACGTCGGACTCATATCCGGTACGTGTGACGCAGGACGGTTACGAATGGGGCCAGTTGGATCCGGCTGGATACCATGGGATCTCCGCACACGTGAAGTTGCCGCGTAACCTTAAAGACCCCGAAGTAACTGTGTATTTTTCGGTGGATATTGGTTACTCGTCGGATATCGGTTACTAACCCGGATTTTTCACCGCTTGATGCGCCTCGAACTGAAACACGAAACCATGATGCGGTGAGAAATGCGGGCTAAAACTGGAATCAAACAAGATGCAGGCGGTATGCCTGCACTAGTTCGTGATGTTCCGAGTCGGCTTCTCACCAGCGTACTTGTCGAAAACTTTCTTGCATTAGCTTGCGCGGACTTCGTCCCGCATCGGATCGCGCATGAAAGGTTCGTCGAGGGCTTTGTCGATCACTTTGCCGCGCTTGGGCTGCCAGGTGAGGCCGTCGGAGAAGACACTCTCCCACGCGTACTTTCCGTTTTCGCAATTGACGGTGATGAGTTTGCCGCCTTTGCGGACGGTTTCCCAGCCGTAGCCGTTCCAACCGGACGAGCGACCGTATACGAGTTCGATATCGTCGACAACGCCGCTGATGTCGTTGGTGTGGTCATGTCCGCAGAAGCAGGCTTTCACTGTCTTGAGGGCCTTAATTTCCGGAAATGCCGCGCCTTGTTCCTGTTCGTTGCATATTTTTTCGAGGAAGGTGCCACCGGCGGATTTGGTTTTGAGCGCATCGATGTAGGCGGCGGTGGGAATGTGATGAAACAGCATGGACGGCGGCAGCGGTTCAGTTGCTTGTGATCGCGCCGCGGCCTGCGCCTTGACCCAATCCCGCGCGGTGCCCACGAGACCGTAGCGGTGGGTGTTCACGCAGAACAACTCGAATACGCGTTTGCCGTCGCTGTTCAGTATATCGACGGTGTAATTGCCGCTTGAAGGTCCACCGCGATAGAGCGAATGCTTTGCGTCGTGCCATGCGTCGTGTCCTTTGGGCACGTCGGGCAATTGATCGTGGTTGCCCCAGACGTAGATGAAGGGCACGCCAAGCGAGGAGATCCACTCGATGGATTGCGCCTGAAATTCCGCGCCGCGGTTGTCGGGGTTGTCATGCCAGCAGTCGCCGGTGTGCGCGATCAGATCGGGTTTGTGCAAATCGACGATGCGCTTCCAGTCATCGACGCTGCGTTGATCGCGGTTGATGCCTGCTTTTGCGAAGTAGCCGTTGGGGTCTTCCTTGCGGCCGTGGAAGAAGTGGCTGTCGGTGAACTGCAACATTTTGAATCGGGACGGATCTTTTATGGTGAGGGAAGACGAGGTTTCCGGATAGGTTGTGGACGAGATTACGCCGGGGACTTCCGCGAGGTTTTCTTCGGCGTTGGCGCGGAGGCTTGTTGCGGCGACGGTGGCGATGCTGGAGGCCAGGAAGGTGCGCCGGGTGATTGAGAATCGTTTCATGTATTGGTCTCCATTTGGGTGTTTGTCTTGGGTAGTTTGACGGCACCAGCATAGCAAAGATG
>CALEZK010000114.1 GCA_937928585.1 uncultured bacterium
AGCAAACCGAAGTCCGCCTGTGTTTCGAGCGGACCGCTTTGCACCTCGATGTACTGCGCATCATCGTCATGCAAGGCCCGCTGGCTCGCGATGCCGTCGCCGGATTGTCCCCACGTCCAGGCTTTCTTTCCCGTGAGCACCCGATGGGCGCCGTATTGCACGATTCCGCGATCGTCGTCTATGTCGTACGCGCCGAAGAAATCGAATGCGCAGTCGTAAGCGAATAGCGCGGTGGGCTCGTCGTAGTTCTTGAGCCAGGTCAAGTCTTTTCCGTTGTGAACCGGCCAGGAGAAGAACGAAACCCCATTGTGATCCTGCCCAAGCGTCATGGGAAAGATAAAACGCGTGCCGGGCTTGCAGGGAAACGCCGTGTTGTTCCAGAAATAGTAGCTGTACACTCCGTCGTTCGGATTCTCGAGTCGAATCGTCTCGTGGAGATATGCCTTGCCGGGGTGAAGCGTGAATTTCACGCTCCACCGCGTGCGAAAGTTGTATTCCATATAGGCGATAAAGATGGATGCAGAGCCGTCCGCGTGCGTCTGCTTCACCACGTTCACCGGAGCGAAACTCGTCACTGTGTGACCTTGCGGGCCCCGGTTCCACTCGATTCCGCCGGAGATCCACGCGCCGCGCATGGCGATGAGGCCAGGCTTGATGACGTCGTTTCGGAAAAACATCTCTTCGTTCGTCGTTTTGTCGAGCACGGAATGGATACGCCCGCCGATGGCGGGAATGCAGATCGCTTTCAAATATTCGTTTTCGATTACAACGGTGTCGTAGGTGCGATCTTCGCGTTCGTGGCCGGGGTCGTCCTGCATGTTATACGGATAGAGAATTGAGCCGTCGTACGCATAGAACCGATGGTTACGATCCCCCGCGAACATGGGGTAGGTTGGAAGCGTCAGCTTCTCATCGCGCACGCTGACGGATTGCGCAGACGCGTCGCAAGCCAGAAGCACCAGGAGCATGTAGGAGCAGCTTCGCATGGGCAATCTCCCTGCACGGATGTCGCGGCATTATGCACCGGCAGGCAAAGACAACTGAAACCAAGCAGGCGTCGCGGTAATTGCGGTAAGATTTGGCCCTACACATAACCGGGGAGGTCTAACCGACATGGCGTACACGATTGGGATAGTCCTGTTTGATAATGCGGAAGAATTGGACTGGGCCGGGCCGTGGGAAGTGTTCGGCGCAGCGCGCCAGATGAATCACGAGGACACCGTGGTCACGATCGCCCAGCATGACCGGCCCGTGCGGTGCGCGAAGGGCCTGCGCGTGCTGCCGGACTATACCTTTGCGAACGCGCCGAAGCTGGATGTCTTGTTGGTGCCGGGCGGCCAAGGCACGCGCACCGAAGTGAATAACCCGGTGATGATCGAATGGCTGAAGCGCGTTGGCGCGGACTGCGCGTGGGTCACCAGCGTATGCACCGGCGCATTGCTGATGCACGAAGCGGGCTTTGCGCAGGGCAAGCGCGTCACGACGTATTGGGGATTCGTCGAGCAACTGCGCGCGCGGGGCAACGTCACCGTGGTGGATGATGCGCGCTACGTGCAGGACGGAAACCTCGTCACCGCCGCGGGCGTTTCCGCGGGTATCGATATGGCGCTGTGGCTGCTTGGAAAACTTCACGACGAAGACTTCGCGCGGCGCGTCCAGCAGTACATGGAATACTTTCCCGAGCCGCCATACGGCAAATCTTAGTCTTTAATCTCGAACGCGATATTCTTCATCTGGATGCCGCGGAAGTCGAGCATGGGCACCACACCTTTGAAACTGGAGACGCCTTTCAGAAACTCGGCGTGTCCGCCGAACTGCGAAGTCGAAGTCTTCGTCTCGCCCGTGAGCACATTCTCCACGGCGGCCAGCGGCAGGTTGCGCGGGGCTTCATTGCCAATCGTAATCAGTACGGGAATCGCGCCGGTCTGCAAGCGGACGGGATTGACTGCCTCGCCATCGAGCACATAAAGCACGAGCGCGCCCACCGCGGGATCGAAAACGAATTCAAGATGACCGACGTGATCGCCGAGCATCACCAACGTTCCGCCGTGCGGCGCTTCGTGATGGTGCCCGTGATCCGCGGCGTGATCGTGACCGTCGTCTTCCTTGGATGCTTCGCCATGGTCATGCCCATCGCCGTGATCATGATCGTGTCCGTCTGCGTGATCATGGCCGTGGTCATCCGCCGGTTTCGCGGCTGTGTTCCCGCCTGCGGGCGCGGAAGTGGCCGCGGGTTTCGCGGGCGAACACCCTGTCGCGACGATGAACAGGCAAGCTATTGCGATTGTTAAACTGCGCATGTCAAAACTCCTGGACTTTTCAAGCACTGTGTAAAGGCAAAACAGACAAATTCACCTGCTACGAAGCCGGTGTCAAGTTCGTTGCAACATCCGTTGCGTACGCTTTATACGCGGGCAACACGCCGGCCAGCGCGCCCACCACGGTCATGCCTATTGGCGTGATGTACAACGCGGGATGCAGCGACCACACGTCCAGCACGACGCCGGTCTGCGCGCGAACAATGACGGACGCTGCGCCAAGGATGACGGCATAGACCACAAAGCCTAACATGGATCCCAATGCCGCTATTGCCGCGGCCTCTGAAACGATCGCGGAAAACACGGTGGCCCTGCGCGCCCCGAGGGCCCGGAGGATGGCAAACTCGCGTCTGCGCTCGTTGATCGTGTTGTAGATGCTCGCGAGAATCGCTGCCGATGCGACCGCAACGACCAGATAGGCGACCAACTCCAGCACGCGGCTGATCCACCCGAGCTTGTCAAAGAGGTCCGCCATGACGCGGCCGATCGGATAGGCGAGTGTGGCGACTTTGCCCTGCTTGTTGATGGTCATGTCAAGATCGAACCCGGTCTTGGGGTTTTTGAACTTCAGCATGACCGCGCTAACTTCTTTGTGTTCATCGGCAATGGCAACACCGGCTTCAGGCAGATAATTCTGGCCTGAGCCCCGCAGCACGTGCCCCCCCATCCGAAAGATGCCTTCGATCGGAATGAACACGACACGATCGGATGGTGTGTTCGACGGTTTCAGAATGCCAACGACCGTATACTCTTC
>CALEZK010000115.1 GCA_937928585.1 uncultured bacterium
CTTCTGCGTGACTCATGCGTTTGCCACCTTCTTCCGTTTCTTCTGATTGAACATATCCAGAACCTCATTGCAAAGCGCCTTCATATCATCGGCGCCCTTGGAACGCGGCCGATACTCGAGAATCGAACCGCCATGCTCATCCACTTGCGCAAGCCAACCGCAGTTCCTAATTTCGGAGTGGGCGATTGGAATGTGTTCTTCGTGCATCCGCTGGATGACGCGCTTTCGGAGACCTGCCCGGTGGAGGTTATTCAACACATGAAGCAGGTGGAAGTCTGCGCCGGGGCGAATTTGCAGCAGCAGGCTGTAGAAATTCGCGTAGGACTTCACCGCCTTCGTGCTCTCGAACGGCACGATAAAAAGATCCGCCGGATAGATGGTGTTCTCCATAATCGGCGAAATCTGGTTGGGTGCATCGACGATTAAAAAGTCGAAGGTACGCGGCGGCAACTGACTCAGGGTGTTTGCGTAGCCCTGATAGTAGCCTTCCTGATGGACGATATTGCGTCCATCCTCTTCGAGCGCGAACGCGCTCGCGACGAAGGAAAGATTCTTGTGGCGCGTCGCATGGATCACGTCGGTCAAGGGAGCGTGACCGAGTAGTGCTGCGACGATGGAATCTTCCCACGAAAGCCCGTCGGTTGCGTGAAGCCACTCCGATAGTTGCGCCTGGGGATCCATGTCCGAGAGAAGCACACGCGATCCGTCGTTCGCCAAGGCCGCGGCGACGTTCATCGCGATGGTGGACTTACCACAGCCGCCTTTGGCGTTGATGACCGTAATGACTCTCATGCGCTGACCACCTCCTGCCCCATACTTGTTGGATTGATTTTTCGGTCCCACGCCCAAAAATCGAGAATGGAATCGTCAAGCGCTTTGAAGAACTCGTAAAACCGTTTCACGTGTTCCTTTTCGCTATCGAAAGAAACGAGCATCTCCGCGATAAGCTCTTTGGAACTGCAATACGGCGAGCGAGCAAGAAAGGCGCGTTGCCGGATTTCTTCCTGCTCGAATGAAGAGTAGAGCAGGGGATTTTCTTCGCGAAGCCGGAGCTCCTGCTCGCGAAGATAGTCGAGATAGTCGCCCTTGAAGCGGTCGTAATGTCGATGCTGCGCGCGCTCGGCGGCTTTACGTTTGGATTGCCGAATCTTCTGCTTAAACTCGACGAAGAACGCATCTCCATGCCGGGTGAGCGCCAACTTGAGGGAACGTGGCATGCCCGGATTGGACTTCTCCCGGTCGCGAACGAACTCGCCGAAGCTTCGGCCCATTCGGGGCACTTTGTCTTCTCTCGGGTAGTATTTGAAAAGTTGTTCCACGAATCGTTCCGCGGCTTCCACGTCGGAGAGAACCGCGGGCGCTGCTGGTTCATCGTCGTTTCCGGCCCAAGCCGCATAGAAGTGGGACGCGAAGACACCGCCCCTGCGTTCCTGGGTCTCGGCGTCTGGGCTTGGCCAATTTTCCTCAATGCTCTTCCGAAGCATGCCCAAGCGATTCCGGGTGGCATTTCGTTTCGGGAGCCATGTGCATTGTTGCTCAATCTGGAGTGGGGGATAGGCTGCTGCAAGTTGCCAGGCGGTATCCTTATCAAATCCCTCTTGAAGCAATTTCTCAAACGAACCACCAGCAGCAACAGTCAGAGGCTGTTGTTGTTTAATGGTGTTCTTTGAAGTGTTATTTATAGATGTTATTTCTATACCGGTGTCATTTCTGAACTGGTCCCGGTGCGCTTCTTGAACCGGTCCCGGTGTGGTTTCTGAACTGGAGCCGGTATCCTTTTTGGATTGGACTCGGTATCCTTTCTGAACCGGTTCAACGCTGGAATCTTCAACGAGACCAGAGGTGTCCCGGTATCCTTTTTGAACTGGTATTTCGCGGTCGCCGAGATCGCTCCCCGGTATCCTTTTTGAACCGAGCATGGGGTAAATATTTGAGTCCGCCCACTTTATGCCGTATGTAGCCGCTCGACTTTCTTTGCCGGCCGCAGCATCGAAGTAGCCCTCGGTGATACGCTGAATGTGATTGTTCGTGATGGCGTGCTGGATCGCGTCGTTCAGGCTACGACGCGACGCTATGCCCGTGATGCGCTGCAGACGGGTGAAGCTTAACTCGATCTGTTGGCGTCGAAAGCCGAATTTGGTTTGGAAGCCGATGGTGTATCGAATAATGGCGCCGACTACCTTGATAACGGCAAGCGACTCGTTTGGGACGGTGTAGTCGAAAAAGGCGTTGGGAATATACGTTAGGTTGCCGTTGCCCGCATAAAACCCGGTGAACCTGTCCGGCTCCTTGATGTATTCGCCACAGTCATCCCAACACAGTTCAAAGAGGGCAGAAACGGCGGACTGGCGGTGGCCGGACGCCCGGCCTTCCCGGACCCGCTGAATGAAGTGATTATCGAGCGCCTCGTCGATCGCGGATGAAATTGCGCCGCGGCTGATGCCGCCTTCGCGGATGAGCTGATTGTAGGAGACGATGACATGGGGTTCTTGGGGGTTACCTTCCGCATCGGACCATCCCAGGGTCTTTCGTATCATGTAGGCGACCAAGCGGACACAGCCTCGGGACGAATGCCGCAATACCACGTCGAAGAACTGGTTCGGCGTGTACGTGGTGTTGCTCGTTGGAGCGGGGTAGCCCGTGAAAGGCACCTGGCCGTCAACGTTATTTTCGTCCTGCTCCGTCATACTCAAGCGCTTTGCCGCGTCTCCTTGTCTTCGTCGTTTCCAATGGGCGCACCGCTCTGGGCCGCGTATTCTTCGATGATCATGTTGACCACTTCGCTTCGGGATCGTCGTTGAAAGACAGGGGATTCCCGGCGCAAGGTGTCGAGAAAAGCGAGAATTCGGGCCTCAAAAT
>CALEZK010000116.1 GCA_937928585.1 uncultured bacterium
ATGTACGAGGCTTACAAGGCCACGCGCGAAGCGACGCCCGATGATCTGAAGTCGCAGTTCCCGCTGATGCATGAACTCGTGAGCGCATTCAACGTGCGCCTGATTGTGGAGCCGGGTGTGGAGGCGGACGATGTCATGGGCACGTTGGCGACCCAGGCCGCGGCGCAAGGCATTGAAGCCGTCCTCGTGACGGGCGATAAAGACATGCTTCAACTCGTATCCGACAGGATAAAAGTGTACGACCCCGGCAAAGGCGACGAGGGGCAGTGGCTATCGGACGCCGATGTGCGGGAGCGGTTCGGTGTTGGTCCGCAAAACGTTATTGACGCGCTCGGCCTCATGGGCGACACGGCAGACAATGTGCCCGGTGTAAAGGGCATAGGGCCAAAGACGGCAAAGGCGCTCCTTGAAAAATACCAGTCCCTGGAAAACCTTTACGCCCACATCGACGAATTGAAGGGTAAACAGCGCGAACGGATCGAGCAGGACAAGGACATGGCCTTCTTGAGCCGCACCCTGTGCACGATTCACACGAGCCTTGCATTGCCGGTAACGATCGAGGATTGCAGGCGAGTCGCATTTGACAACGCAAAGATGGCAGAGGTCTTCGCCAAACTCGAGTTTCAGTCTCTGCTGGAGGAATACTCGCCCAGCGCGGCTGCAATCGAAGACAACGACTATCAGCTCGTCCTTACCCAAGAACGGCTGAAAGAAGTTATCGCGGAGATGCGTGCCAACGGCGCCATGGCGATCGACACCGAGACAACATCAACGGACCCCATGCGCGCGGTGTTGGTGGGCATATCGATGAGTTGCAAGGCCAATACGGGGTACTACATCCCCGTAGGGCATACGCCCGAAGCCATGTCAATCCTGGGAGGCGAGCAGCAAGCAACACTCATAACGCTTTCAGAGGCGCTGGACCTGTTGCGCCCACTGCTGGAAGACGCGGCAGTCAAAAAAGTGGGCCACAACATCAAATACGACCTAATCGTGTTCGAGCGCGCCGGCGTCCGCCTCGCCGGGATTGGTCTGGACACCATGGTCGCGTCCTATTTGACAGACCCATCGCGGTTGCGGCATAATCTTGATGAAGTCAGCCTGCATTACCTCAGCCGCAAAATGATCCCTATCTCCGATTTGATCGGCAAAGGGGCAAAAGCGGTAACCTTCGACACCGTTCCCGTTGACAGCGCCTGCACCTACGCAAGTGAGGACGCGGACGTAACGTGGCGACTGGCGGAACTCTTCCAGCCGCTCCTTCGGGAAAGGGGCCTCACCGCCCTCTATGACGACGTCGAACTCCCGCTGATACGCGTGCTGGCCCGTATGGAGCAGGCTGGGATCGCCATTGATAGACGGGTGTTCGAGGAACTTCAGACCGAAGTCGAAAATCGGCTTAAGGTCCTCGAAAAAGATATACACGAGACAGCCGGGGTACCGTTCCAGATCAATTCGCCAAAGCAGCTCCAAGAGATCCTGTTTGGCAAACTGAAACTCAAACCTGTTCGCAAGACCAAGACGGGATACTCGACGGATGTCGAGGTGCTCGAAGAGTTGGCCCACGAACATCCATTGCCGCGAAAGATCCTTGAGTTTCGGATGCTGGAAAAGTTGCGAGGCACTTATATCGAAGCGCTCCCCAAGCTGGTCCATCCCGAAACGGGGCGGATTCATACATCGTTTAATCAGGCAGTCGCGGCAACGGGCCGCCTGTCAAGCAGCGATCCAAATTTGCAGAACATTCCCGTGCGCACCGAAATCGGCCGGCGCATCCGGGAAGGATTCGTGCCGGGCAAGGCCGGCTACAAACTTATATCCGCCGATTACTCACAAATTGAATTACGCATACTTGCGCACCTCTCCGGCGATGAACACCTTCGCGAAGCGTTCCTGAACGACGCGGACATCCACGAAGAAACCGCGGCACGGGTGTTTGGCGTAATGCCGGGTTTTGTTACTCCCGAAATGCGCCGACAGGCCAAAGCCGTAAATTTCGGCGTCGTATACGGGATCAGCGCGTTTGGCCTTTCGAGAAACCTCGGCATTTCCACGGGTGAAGCCGCCCGGTTTATCGAACAGTACTTCGCAAAGTATCCGGGAGTGAAGCGCTGGATTGACGACACGTTGGCGCAGGCCGCCCAGGACGGGTACGTGACCACGCTGTTGAACCGGCGGCGCTACGTGGCCGACCTGACGACCAGCAATCAAACCGTGCGGAAGGCGGCGGAGCGCGTTGCAATGAATACGCCCGTGCAAGGCAGCGCGGCGGACGTTATAAAGCTCGCAATGATCCGGCTCGATGTTGCACTGCGCGAAACCAATGCGCAGTTGCTACTGCAAGTCCACGACGAACTGGTCGTAGAGGCACCATCGGAAGAAGCAGCGCGCGTCGCAGCGATGATGAAGCAGATTATGGAGGACGCAATCGAATTGACCGTGCCGCTCAAAGTAGACGTTGCGGTCGGAAATCACTGGGCAGAGATCCA
Organism: uncultured bacterium; assembly: GCA_937928585.1. Lineage (GTDB taxonomy): Bacteria > Hydrogenedentota > Hydrogenedentia > Hydrogenedentales > SLHB01 > JABWCD01. Next base: position 2,490 of record CALEZK010000116.1, read on the forward strand.
CTAGGAATATAACCGGGTTACCGCCATGGCGGTACACCCGAATCGAATGGCGCTGGTCGCATTGAATGTGCTGGCGCAAAACAAACAACTTTAACGAACGGAATTACTCAAATCGTGAGAGACAACATGAACGACAAATCGCGAAATCGGGGCGGCAAAATGGGCGGCGGCGGCAAACGCATGGGTGGCGGGCCAGGCCGTGGCGATCGCCGGCCCCCAATGCGCGGCGATCGCGATCACCATCGCGGACCGCGGCACAATCCCAATATCGTGGACGTCGCCAACGACGAAGTAGAGAACGGCGATCTCGCACAGTCTGGCGGTCCAGAAATCTCCATCGGCGAGATGAAACGCATGCCCGTGGAAGAACTCATGGACATGGCCCGCACGCTCGAGATTGAAAACTATGGCGGCCTGAAGAAGCAGGACCTTATCTTCAAGATCCTTCAGACCCGCATCGTAAACGCAGGATCGCTCTACGGCGAAGGCACGCTCGAAATCCTGCCCGACGGCTTCGGCTTCCTGCGTTCCGGCGACTATTCGTATCTTCCGGGACCGGACGACATCTACGTCTCGCCGTCCCAGATTCGCAAGTTCGCATTGCGCACCGGCGACACTATCCAGGGTCACGTCCGGCCGCCGAAAGAAGGGGAGCGCTATTTCGCGCTGCTCAAAGTCGAGGCTGTGAATTTCGAGAGCCCGGAAATCGCACGCGAGCGCGTGCTGTTTGACAACCTGACGCCGCTGCACCCGAACGAGCGCCTCAAGCTCGAAACCGAGCCAAAAGAAGTCGCCATGCGCATCATGGATTTGATTTCTCCCATTGGTAAGGGCCAGCGCGGCCTGATCGTCGCGGCACCGTTCACCGGTAAAACCGTGTTGCTCCAGAAAATTGCGAACAGCATCACGCACAACCATCCGGAAGCGCACGTTATCGTGCTGCTCATAGACGAACGTCCCGAAGAAGTAACGGACATGGCCCGCTCGGTGAAAGGCGAAGTGATCGCGTCAACGTTTGACGAAGCGCCGGAACGTCACGTGC
>CALEZK010000117.1 GCA_937928585.1 uncultured bacterium
AGCACGAGGTGACGCGGGGATGGGGAAGTTCGATTACGAGTTACGATTATGATGACGATTACGGGCGGGAGCGGTTGATGGGTTGGTGAAGGTTACATTCCCCGTCGCTTCGCACCACTCTCTTCAAGGGGGGGATGGCGCCTTCGTCAGTCACAAGTCATTGTCGCACAGGATGTTGAGGAATAGCAGTAGCCAGAAACTTCTTGACAAATGCGCAATTGCTGTATATATTTGGCGTAGAGCCTGCTGCACTTGAAAGTCGACTTCATGTCGTCGAAGGGTATCCTTCTTAGGGTGTTGGTGGGCTCAATTTATTTCCCGCCGTTAGCACGTGCCCCCGCCGATAGTAATTTCTGCTGCCCGAATAATTCTGCGCGTCGTACACGTCGTGCACGAGCGAAATCCTGTCACGTAGAAAATCATAGTACCTCGTTTCGCCCAACTCAAAGACGCGTTGCACCGCCCAGCACAAGTAGTCCGGGATCGTCAACAGAGGCTCAGTGAGCGGCGTTTGCACATTGAACATCACGTCGCAATTTATTTTCGCCGCATCGTGTTTTTTGGTGAATCGGAGGTGGGCTTTTTCGAGTGCGCGCTGGAGGTTCGTATTTCTTGTGCTTGTGCCGCGTTCGGCGATGTTGAGCACGAGCTTTTGTCCAGAGGTCAGTTTATTTTTCAAGAGGTGCGAGAGTACGTCCGCGTAGAACTCCGCGTCTTTGCCGTTATGTTTTTTAACGAAGCGAACGGTTTGTTTCCGAGCGACAACCATTTCAAGACTGCAATCGAGATCGTGAATGAAGCGATTCATCCTTTCACGAATCTCGGGCGGGTCGGCGCTGGCGTGAAAGAAGAATCCACCTCTGGCAATACGCTTCGCGACGCTTGGAATTACGTTAAGATAGGAATCGATTTCCACCGATTTCTGCATTGCGATAAGCGTCTCTCGCACTTCTCTGGGTTCGGCATTGAGTTTCAACATGCCAATACCAAACGATAGCGATACCCCTCTGCTACCGATGATGTTCGACTTTCCTTTGCCGAAAAAAGTTGTATCACCCGCCTCGTCGAGGTAGCGATGACTAGTTTTCATTTTGTGCGCCTATCGGTCGAGACGGGACGACCTCGCATTCATATTTGCACCGAGAAAGCGCGGTTGAAACCAGATTCACGGAGGTAGTGAGTGAGTAGACGGCTAGGGGCAATATCATTTGTGATCCCCGGAAGTTCCTAGACACAGTATATCAACCGGCGAAGGTCGTGTTGGATTCTTCGAGTTGGTGAACAATTACGTCGTGGGTGCACGGTTGCGGCTCGCAGGGACGCTCGCCCTACCATTTCGATTACGCGCACGCGCACGATGGAAAGCGGGTGCGCGGGTTAGGTTGTGGGGGCTGGCGCGGGGCTCTGTGTGAGTTCGTCGATTTCTCCGCTGGCGCGATTGTCTTGCGTGAATTAGGGTAGTCGACGGATTTGTTGAATCGCTCATCTGGTGTTGCTTGTGAAGAGACCACTTTCTTGCGATGACGTCGCACCGTTCTGAATGCGCGCGGAAAACATCCGTCCATTTCCTTGCGGCATGTTTCGCCGGGGTATTGCGTTAGTGTATAGTAGTCCTGCTGGCAGGCGGACGCGCCGGTGGACGTAGTATTGAGCGCCGCCATTACACGAAATCGAGGCTAACACATTATGTGGGAACGGTTTACCGAACGAGCCAAGCATGTTGTAAGCGCCGCCCGTGAGGAGGCGACCCGACTCGGTAGTGAATATGTGCGCACGGAGCATATTCTGCTCGGCCTGTGCCGCGAGCCGGATGGTATTGCGGCCCGCGCGCTGGAGAATCTCGGCGTCAATTTGGACGAGTTGGCGATCGAGATTGAGCACCAGATTCAGCGCGGCAACGCGGTCGTTTCCAACGACGAGATCGCGTTCACGCCGCGCGCCAAGAAAGTCCTCGAACTGGCAGTAGAGGAAGCGCGCCGGTTCAACCACAACTACATCGGCACCGAGCACATCCTGCTGGGTTTGGTGAAAGAAGGCGAGGGGATCGCCGCAAAAGTCTTGCAGGACATGAAAATCGATCTGGAAAAAATCCAGGCGGAGGTGGTCCGGCTGCTTGGCGATTCCAGCAAACCGTCTCCGCAGGCAAGCACGAGCAAGAAGAGCCAGACCCCTGCGCTGGATACGTTTGGCCGCGATCTTACGGCGCTCGCGATGGAAGACAAACTTGATCCGGTGATTGGTCGCGAAGGCGAGATAGAGCGCGTCATTCAGATACTCAGCCGCCGCACGAAGAACAATCCCGTGCTCATCGGCGAGGCGGGTGTCGGCAAGACTGCAATTGTTGAGGGCCTCGCGCAGGCGATCATCGCGGGCGACGTGCCCGACCTGTTGCGCAACCGCCGCGTGTTGACGCTGGACCTCGCCGGCGTAGTGGCGGGTACGAAATACCGCGGTCAATTTGAAGAACGCCTCAAGTCCGTGATGAAAGAAATTCGCCGTGCGGACAACATCATTCTCTTCATCGACGAGTTGCACACCATCGTTGGCGCAGGTGCGGCCGAAGGCGCTGTGGACGCCGCGAACATGCTCAAGCCATCGCTTGCGCGCGGCGAGCTTCAGTGCATTGGCGCAACGACGATGGACGAATACCGCAAGCACATTGAGAAAGACGCCGCGCTTGCGCGCCGGTTCCAGACGATTATTGTCGAGGCGCCGTCCGTTGAGCAGACCGTGGAGATCATGAAAGGCCTGCGCGACAAATATGAAGCGCATCACCGCGTGAAGTTTTCCGACGAAGCGATCGTTGCCGCGGCGAAAATGTCGAACCAGTACATCACCGATCGCTACCTGCCCGACAAAGCCGTCGACGTGATCGACGAAGCGGGCAGCCGCGCGCGGTTGCAGATCACGACGCGCCCGAGTTCGCTCAAAGAGCTTGAGCTTGAGATTGATAAGGTCACGCACGAGAAAGAAGCGGCGATTCGCCGGCAGGAGTACGAGCGCGCCGCGAGTCTGCGCGACAAAGAGCGCAACCTCATTGCCGAACGCGAAGAACGCCTGCGCGACTGGGAAAAGAAGCGCGATTCCGCCGAGATGGTCGTCACCGAAGAAGACATTGCGTACATCGTGTCGAAGTGGACGGGCATTCCGCTCACCAAGCTCGAAGAAAGCGAATCCTTCCGTCTGCTGCGCATGCGCGACGAACTCCACAAAGCCGTCATCGGCCAGGACAACGCCATCGACGCGGTCACCCGCGCGATACAGCGGTCCCGGGCCGGCCTTCGCAATACGCGCCGCCCCGTCGGGTCTTTCCTGTTCCTCGGCCCAACCGGCGTCGGCAAGACCCTGCTCGCGAAGACGCTCGCGTCCTTCCTTTTCGGCAACGAAGAGGCGCTCATCACCATCGACATGAGCGAATACATGGAGAAGTTCGCGGTCTCCCGTCTTGCGGGCGCGCCTCCGGGATACGTGGGGTACAACGAAGGCGGCCAGCTGACCGAGCAGGTCCGCCGTCGCCCTTATTCCGTTGTGCTTTTTGACGAAATCGAGAAGGCCCACCCGGACGTATTCAACATCCTCCTGCAGGTGCTTGAAGACGGTCACATGACCGATTCCACGGGCCGAAAAGTGGATTTCCGCAACACCGTCATCGTCATGACCAGCAACGTCGGCGCGCGCCGCATCGGCCGCTCCACGCAGGTCGGATTTAACCGGGCCTCGACGGATGACGAGTACAAGGAAATGAAGTCGCGCGTGATGGAAGAAATCAAGAAAGTCTTCAATCCGGAGTTCCTGAATCGCGTCGACGAACTGGTGGTTTTCCACCGTCTGGCGCCGACCGATCTCACGAGGATTGTTGACATACACGTAGCAGAAGTGATAGAACGAGTCGGGGAGAAGGGTTACGACCTTTTCCTAAGCGACGAAGCCAAGGATTTCGTCGTGCGGGTTGGCAGCGATGAACAGTACGGAGCGCGACCGTTGCGCCGTGCGGTACAGCAGTACGTTGAAGATCCGCTATCCGAAGCACTTTTGAAGGGGGCCTTTGCACCGGGGATGCGCATTGAAGTGCGCCCGTCGGACCAGGATGACGCTTTAGTGTTCGAGCCGGCAGTACCCATAGCGGAAGGTATCACCAATTGATCACAACGTGCCGTTTCCTTTGGAATCGGTCCTGTGCAGGAACATCGATGCGGCGGGGCATTTCGTATTTCATTGCTATTCTCTTCGTAGGCGCCGTATCGGCGTCCGCGCAAAGCTTCGAAGGGAAATCCATCCAGGAAGTCCGGATCACCGGGCTGGAACGGGTGAGCGAACAGCTCATCCGAAGCCAGCTTGAAGTGCAGGCCGGGCAAACCTTCAATCAGCTCGCGATCTCGCGCGACATCCGCCGTTTGTATGACACCACCTTCTTCGCGACCATCAAGGCGGACGTAAGCGAAAGCGGCGCGGGCCTTGTCGTCACGTATGAAGTGCAGGAAAAGCGCGTCATCTCCGAGATCAAGATTATCGGCAACGACAAGATACGCGCCCGCGGCGTGCGCGCCGTGCTTTCGTGGAAAGAAGGCGACACCTTCGTCGAATCCGGTTATGAAGAAGAGCGCCAGGCGGTGCTGCGTCTCTATCAGTCCAAAGGCATGCCGAACGCCGCAGTGGATATCGTAGTTGAAGAAGTCGGCCCGTCGCGCGTGCGCATCACGTACATGATCTCGGAAGGCAAGAAGGCGAAGATTCGTTCGCTCGAATTTGAAGGCAACGAACGCCTCTCCGATCGCCAGTTGCGTCGCGGCCTTGAAACCAAGCGTCGCTGGTGGTTCCTTGGCGGCAAGTACGACGAATCGAAACTCGAAACCGATCTCGCGAAAGTCATCGACAAATACGGCGATGTTGGCCGCCTCGAGGCTGAAGTCGCCGGCACCGAAATGATCTACTCCGAAAACGGCAAGGCCGTCGACATCAAAGTAAATGTCGCCGAAGGGGCGGAATACACCGTCGCGACCGTTGAACCCGCAAACAACAACGTGTTCGACGACGACGAGATCATGGACGTTACCAAGACAAAGCCCGGCGAAGTGCACAACCGCAGCCAGGTCGCTTCCGACGCGCAGATCGTGCAGAAGGGTTATTCGGACAGCGGCTATATCGAAGCAAACGTGCAGCCGCAGGTCACCCTTGATCGGGAGAACAAGACCACCCACGTCGTCCAGCAAGTGCAGGAAGGCGATCTCAAGTACGTCGGCGAAGTCGACATCACCGGAAACGACGTCACGCGAGACGACGTTGTCCGCCGCGAAATTTTCCTGAACCCCGGCGAACGGTTCGACGGCAGCCTGCTCGAAGCAAGCCGCCGCCGTCTTGAAAGCTCGGAATACTTCAGCGCGATCCGCTTCTCCACCGAAGACGTCAGCGAAGACGAGTACTACTCGAATCTCCTGGTCGACGTGGAAGAAGGCAAGACCGGCTTCTTTAACTTTGGCGCGGGCTATAGCACCGACGAAGGCATGGGCGGCTACACGGAATTGCGCTTCAACAACTTTGACATTTCCAACTGGCCGACATTCCAGGGTGGCGGTCAGCAGTTGCGCCTGCGCCTCGCGCTCGGCGAACGCCGGAACGAATACAGCCTTAGCTTCTCCGATCCGGAAATCTTCGGTTATCCGCTGCTCTTCGGTTTCGATATCTACGACGAGTCTTACGAATACGAAGGCGGCACGGAATACACCGAAGAAACACAGGGCGCGCGTATTCGATTCGGCAAGGTATTGTCGCCGTATGTCACCGCGCGTGCATCCTTGGGTTATCGCAGCCTGAACTATAGCGATCTGAACTACGGCCGCTTCAGCCCCTATTACGATTACATCGGCGGCGACTCCACCATCAGCACCATCTGGGGCATCAACCGCACCACCACCGATTCCAACCGCGATCCGTCAACCGGTTCGCGCCACGACCTTCAGGTGGAGTTTGCCTTTGCCGGCGACAACGAGTTCTGGAAACTCGACCACGACTCGTCGTGGTATTGGACGCTTGACGAGCCGAAGAAGTGGGTGTTCTCCGTGCGGTCCCGTCAGGGTATTGGCGCGCCGCTCGGCGGTTCCGACGTCATCCCGCTGGCCGACCGTTACTTCGCGGGTGGTTCGACTACGATTCGCGGTTACGACTCGCGCGATGTCGGCCCGAAAGAAAAAGAATTTCTCGGCCTGTTCGGCGACGATGTCGCCGTTGGCGGCGAGTTGCGCCTGATCAACAATATTGAAATTAAGTACAAGGCCAGCAAGTGGTTCCGTCTGTACGGCTTCGTGGACGCTGGCGGCGTCTGGCTCGAACCGGGCGACTTCGGCTTTGGCGATATGCAGTACAGCGTCGGCGTCGGTATCGGGTTCGACGTGCCGATGATGGGACCGATTCGACTGGACTACGGCTTCCCGCTGAATCCAGACGACGATCAGGGATCGGGCAAATTGCACTTGCAGGGCGGATTCCGGTTCTAAGCTCATCCAGCCGCGTTGAGTGTTGCGGCTTTTACACAACAGTTGGTATATTGTGCGCTTATTCCACGGGCCTTCCCGCTTCGCCTGTATCCATCGCGGCAACAGTGCCGCGAGCGCGGGCGGTAAGGACAATAAGGGAATCCACGCGTGAAATGGTTTGGTAAATATGTATTGTCCGGTGCGGCGGTTTGTGCCGCTGCCGTCGGCGTAATTTCCGTTCAGGGCGTATCCGCTCAGAACGATTCCGCCAGCATGCGCATCGGCGTTGTGAATCGCAAGACTGTCTTCGACAGCTACAACACCCGCAAGACGGAGTGGAGCGCTCTCGAGAGCGAGAAGACAAAACTCCAGACCGAGATCGACGGCCTGCGCGAAACGGTGAACGCCGCCGCAAAAAAACTGCGGGAAGATACCACCATGACCAGCGAGCAGCGCCAGCAACTCGCCGAGAAGATTGATTCCGACAGCCGCTCCTATGAAGATCGCTGGCGCCGCGCACAGGGCGATATCGACAGCAAGGCCGATAAGTTTTTTTCCCGGATTCTGAACAATATCGATACCGGCGTTCGCACCGTAGGCGCGTCTGACGGGTGTTCCGTTGTTTTCGAGGCCGACCCCAAGGCGGGTTCGCCCGTGTTGTATTTTGACCCGTCCCTTGACATGACGAACAAGGTCGTCACACACCTCAACT
>CALEZK010000118.1 GCA_937928585.1 uncultured bacterium
AGCCTGCTCCGAGGGGAATTGTCGAATTCCGCTATCCCCAATCCTTTCTCACCCTGTGGCCCACACCAAAACCGCCTCACATCCTGGGTACGCACCGATTACCGGGTACCGGATAGAATAGCCAGCGTTTTTCCGACGTTTCTATTCATGAGTAGAGCGGGGTATAAGGACAAGGATATGCAAATCTTCAAAAAGCGCGTCTGGACCATCACCGAGTTAGGATGCCTCAAGTGGAGCAGCATCCTGTTCGGCATGATTCTGGGCGCTTATTTCGCGGAGTTAGTCTTGGCCAACGTCTGGCTTTTCATACTCGGTTTTGTTGCTTTGGCGATTAAGCCCATATTCAAGCAATTGATCCCCGACAACTCCGACCAAGGACATTCGGGTCGCCCCGCTGGTGCGTCGAATTGACCGCGCCGCAACCGCAAAAAGTTCGTATCGGCACCTGCAGTTGGAGCACTTCCGATTGGGTGGGAAAGATATATTCGGCCGGAACAAAGCAAATCGACTACATCGTGGAGTACGCCCAGCGCTACAACACCGTAGAGATCGATTCCACCTTCTATGGCACGCCCCGATCCGCCACCGTACTGGGATGGGCAGAGCGCACTCCCGAGTCTTTTCTTTTCTCCGCAAAAGCGCCTCAGCTCATCACCCACGAAAAGTTCCTCGAGAAATGCGAAAGAGATCTCGCCGAGTTTCTCACCACGATGGATCTCCTGGGACCGCGACTCGGCGCGATCGTTTTCCAGTTCCCGTATTACTCGAAGAAATACAATGTGAGCGAATCCGACTTCCTGGCGCGTCTCGCTCCATTTGTTCGCGCGCTCCCGAAAGACGGTCACCGCTTCGTCGTCGAAGTCAGAAACAAGGCATGGATTAAAGCGCCACTCCTGGACACACTGCGGGAAAGCGGCGTCACCCTCGCGCTCATCGATCATCCATGGATGCACCCCTCGACCACGCTCATGTCAATCGACGGCATTCTCACCGGCCACTTCGCATACATTCGCCTTCTCGGCGACCGCTACGGTATCGAGAAGATCACAAAGACGTGGGGAGAACACGTAGTCGATCGCGCCAAGGATCTCGCCCGATGGGCACCGCACATCAAGAAAATCGTAGAGAGCAAACGCAGCGCCCTCACCTACGTCAACAGCCACTACTCCGGCTATGCCCCCGGCGATGTCGATTCGCTCTACAGCCTGCTAGGCATGAAACCGTAAGTTTGTCGAAAGGGGACAGCCACCCTCGGTGCCGTAGGCTGTCGAGAATGGGGCGAACATCTGCCCGAGGGTGACAGTCCCCGAGTTCGCCAATGGGGACTGTCACGCGCGCAAGATTGCCCCCGCATTACCCCAACCATCGCTACCGCGCGAGTGGCTGTCCCCCGCAAACACTTCGAATTACATCTCGCGATAACAGACTGTGTGGGGTAAACTTCGCCATCGCAAGTAGCTAGGTACAAGGCTTAGGAGAATGCCCTCGATGCCCCGATCCGCGCGCACCACGGTTCCCGGCGCACCGCATCACGTGACGCAACGGGCTAACAATAGAGAACAAGTTTTTCACAAGAATTCAGACTACACGACGTACCTCAAGGATCTTCATCGCTACGCAACGCAATGTGAAGTTAAGACTTTATGCCTTTGTCTGATGCCGAATCACATACACCTCATTTTGATTCCACCAAACGAGTCGGCGCTATCGGAAGCCATGGGGATGACGGCCCAAGCTTACTCACGCTACTATCACCGGCAATACGGTGGATGTGGTCGGCTCTGGGAAAGTAGATACTTCTCGTGTGCAATGGATTCGTTCTATTTGCACAATGCACTTCTGTACGTCGAACTCAATCCAGTTCGGGCAGGGTTAGCTTCGGTGCCGTGGGAGTACCGATGGTCAAGTGCGAAGGCGCACGTTATGGAAAAACCCGATTCAATCGGGCTCTTGGACATGACGTGGTGGCGCGAAAACTATACAACCGCAGCGTGGACTGATTCCCTCGGCGCGAGCCTCAACCAATCCTTTCTCTCCAAGATTCGAAAGCACACGCGCACCGGGCAGATGATGCGTCGGCAGTAGGTATGGGGAACAGCCTTACTGGAACGATTAAGGGAGATGCGAAAGGGGACAGCCACCCTCGGTGCCGTAGGCTGTCGAGAAAGGTGCGAACATCTGCCCGAGGGTGACAGTCCCCGAGCTCGCCATTGGGGACTGTCACTCGCGCAAGAGTGCCCCCGCAATACTCCAACCATCGCAACCGCGCGAGTGGCTGTCCCCAAACCCGAAGCAATCGGGGACTGTCACGCGCGCAACCGAGGAACTTGAGCGATGCTTACCAACACAACCGCGCGAGTGGCTGTCCCCCGGAAACAAACCTACTGCTCCGCCTTCGCCGCATCTTGCTCCCCATAATGCGTGGCCACTTTCAACTGCCACAGCAACCCCGCAACCGGATACGGCTTTCGCGTAGGAAGTTCAAGTCCATGCCCGCCACCCTCACCCCGCGACCCCGTCCTGCTCACCTGCAGCAGACGCGCGAAATCGATACGCAGCACATTGAGACCTTCCCGCGTGATCGCGCCCGGAACCAGCACGGATATCACGGAGCGACCTTCCTTTTTCAACACAGCATTTCCCAACGGCGTTCCGTTCAAAGAAAGCTGAATCTTCTGTTCATCTTTCATCTGAGTAGGCAACGTCAATGCAACCGTTACGTCATAGGCATGCCCGCCGTGCATGTACAGCAACAACTCCGTCTCATGCGCCTGCGCCGCATACGCGCCGTTCAAGCGGTACGAGTACGAATAATCCGCCTGCCACCCCCTTCCCAGAAAAGGCCGCATCGCCGGTCCTTCCAGATCAATTTCAGGCGTAAACGGCGTGCCGCCCATAACATCGTATTGCGCTGGCGAAACCCCATGCTGATACGCAAACAGCAAGTTGGCGGGATAAGAAAACGGATTGCCGAACGTATCGTGAAAAACTGTCGCCGATGCGGACCATACCTGCTGAAACGACACCGGTTTTCCAAACGGTGTCCATCCTGATCGTAGCTGTATAATCAGTAAGACGTTGTACAGAAAAACAAGCGAAATCACTCCGACCACCGGCACTATGTAATGCCGCCGCAGAAAATGCACCAGCCACGCGCCCAACGCCGCAATCCCCGGCGCCATGAAGGGAAGCACTCCGACAAATCGGCGCATCCCAAAGGATCCCCCCGCGTGCCATGCATCGATTGCCGCATTCGAATACACATACGCCGCAAGCAACACCAGCAGGCCAACAGCGACATAGCGCGAACGTCGCCAAACGCAAATAAGACCCGCGAATCCCAGCAAGAGAACGGGGTGCCACGCAAACAACCCGTGATGCGCGGAAAACAAAACTTCCATAATCGCGGGGCGATCCCAAGCCATCGGACTTCCTGGCGGCGTATTGATTCCCAAAGTTCCCCAGTCATAGCGCACATACCAAACCCATATTTGCAGAAGATAGACCGCGCCCATCGCAACCAAGGCCAGCAACAATCCTGCAGTGGGTGTTTTCGCAGGCTTCCGCGCGACGACAATCCTGCCAAGATCCGCGATCAGCAGCAGCAACAGCACTGCGTGCGTTGGTCGCACCAGCATCGCCAACCCTATTGCTGCGCCAAGTCCGGCCCAATCGCGCAACCGGCGCGCATCAAGCGTCCGCACCCAAAACCAGAAAAAGAGCGCTGCACAAAAAAATGATGCCGCATGCGACATCCACGGTTGATCGGTCTGATACCAAAGTATCGGCGAAGCAACCCACAGCAAAACAGCGGCAAAAAAGGATGCGCGCTCGCTAAACCACCGCCGCAGCGTCGCGTGCACCATCAGCATGCCAAGCCACACACAAACGCTGCTTCCGAATGCGCACGCAAAAGCGTAGGAAGGAGAGATGCCGTCGGCCGGCAACGCAACGCCAAGAAGGTTGAGCGCGAGAATCAAGACGTGCGCAATCAAGTATATCGGAGCCCAGACTATGGCGGTGCCAATTGGCGCAACATTGTATTCCGGCCGCTCCGGATGCGCCGTGCTCATCAGTTCCCACGCGCCAGGTATGCGTTTCAGCTCGTTCTCGAAATGAACGTCGCGATCGAAAAACCACGAGTGAAGATACGCGTAGTACTGCGGCTCGTCATGCCCCGCAACGATTCCCCAGTGAAGAA
>CALEZK010000119.1 GCA_937928585.1 uncultured bacterium
GAATGATCTGCCGTTTTGGGCACTGAACCTCAAATACCCGTTGACGGTTGAAGCCGGCGGCCCGCCGGTTCACCCGGACATTGCGCCTGCATCCATGTGGGCCACCTACGAATACGGCGCGCGCGGCGACATGCCCCCGCTCAAGCTATCGTGGTACCAGGGAAAAGAGAAACCTCAAATCTGGAAAGATGCGGGGATTCCGCAGTGGGGCGACGGCGTCTTGTTTATCGGCGACGATGGCATGCTGCTTTCAGATTACGGGAAGTACGTGTTGCTCCCGGAAGAAAAGTTCAAAGACTTCACGCCGCCCGCGCCGACCATACCGGATTCAATCGGGCATCACCAGGAATGGATTCAGGCGTGCAAGACCGGCGCGCCGACGACGTGTCATTTCGAGTATGCGGGGTGGTTGACGGAAGCAAACCATTTAGGAAACGTCGCGTATCGCGTAGGCAAGAAAATCCAGTGGGACGCAAAGACGTTGAAAGCGACAAACGCGCCCGAGGCGGACAAATATATCAAGCTTGAATACCGCAAACCGTTCGCGCTTGAGGTATAATTCTAGTCGTTTACATGAAGCGTTCTCTTGTTTCGTTGGTAGAGTCACTAACAGGACGAAAGGGCACTTGATGGAAGAAAACGGCTCGCGAATATTGTGTGTGCGTTCGCTCCTTATGGCAGCACTTGTATGTGCGCCGGCAATTGCGCAGTTTGGCGCGATTGGTCTTCATCCTCCCGGCGAACGCGAGTTCATTCTGGATCGCGCTTCTCTCGTCGATGACGCGGCGGAAACTGCGATTCGCGAGCGGTGCGACAAACTCCTCACCGACACTGCCATTCCCATTATAGTCGTCACGATCGAGTCGATGGCGCAGTATGGCGCTTCAGATGCGCGTATCGAGACGTTTGCCACCGTGCTTTTCAATCAGTGGGGGATTGGACATCCGGAGTGGAACGGCCGATCCTGGAATCGCGGCATTCTCTTGCTTGTTTCCAATGAAGATCGCAAGGCGCGCATCGAACTTGGCGCGGATTGGGCGCGCGAGTACGATGCGATCAGCCAAAAGATCATGGATGAGCAGATCGTCCCCCGTTTCAAACAGGGCCAGTTCTCCGAAGGCATCGTCGCAGGTGTCGAAAGTCTGGACAGCATGGCGCGCGGCCTTCCGCTTCCCGCGCGGCCCATCTTTTGGTGGCACTATGCGATCGGCGCGGGCGTCGTCGGGCTGGCCATCTTCACCATCGTATCCCTGATTCGCAGCGGCATGAGCGGATGGGCGTGGTTCTTCTGGGCCGCAGTGCTAGGCCTTATTGGCTACATTCTGTACCAGCTTATCACCAGCAAGGGCAGGGGCTCGGGTGGTTTTTCGGGCGGTTCGTTCGGTGGTGGGTTCTCCCGCGGTGGC
>CALEZK010000120.1 GCA_937928585.1 uncultured bacterium
GTGCAGGACCATGTCGCCCAACTTTTGCCCCGCGACTTTGTCCTGAAACACGAAATGATTCCCGTGGATCGACTCGGACGCCTCTTGACCGTAGTCATGGTCTATCCGTTTGATATCGATGGTATCCAGGAAGCCGAGGCGAAAACTGGGCTCACCATTAAGCCGGTACTATGCCGTGCAAAAGAATTTCGCGAAGCCTTTCATCGGATCTACCCGTGCGACCTGGAAGTAATCGGTCTCAATGATGTCGGCACCAGTAGTGTGCGCTCACTCTGCAATCGCGCCGGTCGCACCAACGCACAACTCGCGAAGCACACCATTACCCGCATTCGCGAGCTTGCCACACTTCCCGTCTCCCGTCACACCAAAGGGCGCTTCGCAATGCTCAAAGGCGTCGGCGGGATGAACTCCGAACGCGCCGCGGCTGTGCTCTCTCGCGACCCTGTCGCGCTCGCAAAGATCCTCGCCGAGGCGAACGCGCGAGAATGGACGCGAAGAACCCCAGTCGTTGACCGGCACGACGCCATCGCGGCCCTAGGCATGCGACGCGTTATCGAAACGCTTTCCGCGCTGACCACCTGCGACGAACAATTGCGATACGTGGAAACCTGCTTCACGCAGTGGAGAGAAAATGCGGTGTCCGTTGCGGAAACCGCATTGAACATTGCAAAGAACTACGCGAACGTAGCCGCCCCAGGCGTCTATGAAGCCGCGCTATTGCACAACATCGGATCATTGGTCTTTCTCATGCTGGAAACCGCAGAGTATCCATCCGTATTCGACACGCATCCAACAAAACTTCGCAGAGACCGCGAATCGGAACTTTTCGGCATCGACGCCGCCGAAGCCGGCGCTGAACTCGCCGATGCCTGGGGACTCCCCACTTCCGTAATCAACACTATCCGATACCTGCACACGCCTGAGAGCGCGCCCAACGCGCACGACACCGTAGCCGTCACCGCGCTGGCGCACAACATCGTGCAAATGGAACGAAGCCTAGAAGCAGACTGCACCGAAGCACTAAGAATCCTGGGCCTGACCCCCACCGCCCTCCGCAACACCGTTCTGCGCATCCACGCAAACACCCACGCCGACGCAGTGGAGATCTAAAGCAAAAAAATCCCGAAGCATTTTTCGTGCTCGTGCGCGTAATCGTAATCCTAATCCCAAATCCCCACGTTCCGCCGTTGAGCAAAATTAGCCACAACCAACGCAAGACACCCCAAACACGCCGAGCATTTGAGCGCCAACGGCGCGCCACGGCTTCGATCCTGGGCCGTGAGGCCCAGGATCTCGACCGACCCTTCTCCGTCGAGGCCTGAAGGGCCGGCACCTTCCCATTTCAAACTCTTCGCCGTCGAAACGGATACATCATCAACCCCAGATAGCTCCTCGGCAGATCCTCTTTCACGCCAAAACATTCCGGCTCATGATCCGGACATCGATAAGTTCCAAACGCAAGATCCATCAACGGTGAGATGTTGGCGTAATTCCCTGCGCGGCGATCGCGATCATGGTGCCAGTGGTGAAGTTCCGGCGCACCAATGAACATCCGCAATGGTCCGATAGGTAGCCGCACGTTGGAGTGGATGTATATCGCCCATATGCCGCGAAAGGCAATCAGCCCAGCCAAGGTTTCAATGGGAAAACCAAGCGCGAACGCAGGCAGATTGATCAGCGTCATCGTGTAAATGGTGTCAACCGGATGCTCTCGATGCGCCGCAAGCCAATCCAGGTGCTCCGCGCTGTGATGTATCGAATGAAACCGCCACAGCAACCCCACGCGATGCTGCAACCGGTGACCCCAGTACACGCACAGATCACTCAGCATGACAACTGCGATAGCCTGCATCGCCCAAGGTTGCGCGCCGACGTAATTCCGAATCCCAAGGGGCACAAGCGCGGCAATCCAGTCTGAAACCGCAATCAGTCCCCACAATACAACGCTTCCCCAAAGCAAGTACTGTCCGAGAAAGAAGCACAAATCCGTCCACCAAGCCGGTCGAAAGTATCGCTGAGCGTCTCGAGCGGGAAACGCCAGTTCCAAAGGCCTGAACAGCAGCGTAAGGAAAAGGAAACTTATCGCAGTCCCAAGCAGCAGTCCCGGAGTAAACATGGGTGGCCCCTACTCGGCGGATTCGTGGACTGCACCTTCAGTAAGCTGATCTTCTTGCACGGCAGCCGGAGGAATGATTTGCATCGATTTGGATCCGGGAAAGACGCGTCTTCCGGCTTGCGAAGCATTCACTTCCCCATTACTGGCATCCTGGGTAATGACAGGTCCCAACCGATACGTTCTTCCCGGAGCCGTCGCGTCACCATTTGCGCTTGCGTTTCGATTGGCATTCCCTTCTCGAAACGTTAACGTGCTCTTTGATCCCGGCATAACCAACGGCTCAGATACGGCTTCCACCTCGCGTTCATCCGGACGTGGATTCCCCTCCGCCGTTCGATACCATACAAAAGCGCTCGCCAACGCCAAAGCACTCACAACAGCAGACACACGCAACAACGGTTTAATAAACGTAAGCATCGCCGACCTCCAATCCAGGTTCTGATTCCAATGCTTACGTTACAGCAGGCCGCTCGAAAAGATGTCGGCATCTTGTAAAATTTGTGTATAAAGCGCCAATCATCCCGGCGCGCCGCAATACACTGAATGCAATAAACTATTTTGGAGTTAGCTTTCCTCCGCGATACAGCATCTGGGAGATTTCACCTTTTACGTTGGTATACATAACCGGCGCATTCTCCACTAGTTTGAGCTCGGTCAAGGTGGCAATATCGGGCTCGAACTTAGCGTTTGTTTTCAAAAACTGGGTTTCACATTTTCGATATCTAAATGGCGGACCCGCGCTACCACTTGACCCGTACTGAATCACTTCCCAAGTCATTGGAAACCAGAAACCCGGCTCAATTTCTTCCGGGGTCACGCGTATCTTTCCATCTTCTACCCAGTCCACCCCATTCTCACTATAGAATTCAGTGATATCGGTAATGATGCCAGACTTGCTCGTGTCTATCGCAAAGACCTTAAAAGGCTTCTTGCCCAAATCGGGATTTCTCACCTCGACGGAATAAACGTTTGGGTCCTTCCCTTTGGCCGGCTTAATAACAGTTAGACTAATCTTCTTCTCTCTGGCCCACCGCGATATCTCCGCAAGAGGTCTATTGCCGTCTCCATAGCCGTATCTTCGGAAATCATTCAAGCGCAAAACAGAGGATAGGCTGCCCAAGCCGTCTTTCGACTTCTGTTTGTAAGACGTATGTTCCCAAATAAAGGCACCATGAGTTGGGTTTCCCGATGAATGCCCACTATCGCTTCTACCTACAAGCGTATCGTTCGCAATATGCAGGTATTGCATGCGCTGCGACGGCTCGCCGCTTCCATCTTTGCTGGAGAAGCTGGAAGTCTCATAGTTTGCCCAAAGCGCCTCTGCACCATGCTTCAGATGCACTTTTCGGGTTTCAAGTGGCGAGTATTTTGGATGGGAGTTCTCAAAAGTTAAAGTACATTTAATCTCGTAAGTCTCCAGCCGCTTTAACTGCTCGGATTGTTTGGCAGCCACTTCATCGAGAAACGCAAGGGCTTCCTCCCCGGTCAAAGTCTCAGTAGCGGAACTCTGAAATGAAAATAGGATCACAGCCATAGAAGCGACAATCGCACGCATGTTCGTGACTTGCATTGAAACCTCCAGCACGGCTTAATTCCAAAGTGGAGAAGTAAAAATACCACAGAACCATATATATGTCCATATGGGTATAATTGACGGCGGGACCATTCGCACTCTAAACTACAAAGAGACCCATGATAAGCATCAACACTTTCGAATACGCGACTAACCAGATAGTCAGGGGGGCAAAATGACGGTGGCGTTTCGTAACACCGCTATCTTGTCGGCGATTTGCGTCGTTCTACTTCTGGTGGGTTGGAACGCCTACAAACCTCGTCCTCTGTCGCAAGAAGTTTCGACCGCCACGACAGGATTAAACGAAAACCCAAAATCAAATCCTGCGCAAACCTCCGATGAGCTAACTGCCAACGACAGCGACAAAATTCCCAAAACGGAAGTTGCCAAAAGTTCCGGCGAAGGAAGGATACACGGCGTTATTTATGATCCCGATGGTAATCCTGTAAGTGAGGCAACTGTTACTTTGGCCGGAACGGACTTGCTTGGGTCATCAACGTCGACGGATACAAATGGGGCGTTTCAATTCTTAGAGTTACCCTCTGGCGGCTACGGGCTAATCGCAAGTAGCCCCGGATATTCTGGCCGGGCCTCCGTAATTCTTACCAAAGCCCGGCCATCTGCATTCGTTCGAATTATACTTGCCGAGTCCGTGGCCATTTCCGGCAAGGTTGTCGATAACAATGGCGACCCCATAGCAAATGCCTCAATCACACCGGTAGCATTCTTTGACGAACGCATTAGCGACCGGCTATTGGACATATTGGCCTGTGTTTCGGATGAGCAGGGGCGTTTCGAAACGCCGCCTCTGGAGCTCGGCTCATGGGCATTGCGCGCTCATGCGGAAGGTTATGCACAGGCTGTCTCCAATCCAGTTCAGACCGGGACAACAGGTGTCGTCATCGTTATGGAGTCGGGTGGCGCAATTTCCGGGAAAGTAATTGACGTATCGGACAACACGCCTGTACCGGGTATCACCCTCAAGCTAACCGACGACGCTCTCCGAATGGAGCCCGAAATCGCTCAATCCGATGCGTCCGGCGCTTTTCGTTTTGCCGCGCTCGCGAATGGCGAATATTCAGTGGTGCCGGATGACCCCCAATACATCTGCGTCGATGGTGTTCAAAAGCTCTCGCTTGTCAACGGCGCTTCCGTCGACGGTGTAGTTATTGAAGTGCAAATCGGCGGGGAGATATCCGGAAACGTGATTGACGCCGTTTCGCGCGAGGGTATCGCCGGGATCGAAATAAGCACGTTTACCAATGAACATCCAAACGCCATGGTGCGGCGGACTGTTTCGGATCAGGACGGTTCCTTCCACCTCACGGGATTGCTTGCGGGTGACGTCGAGCTTCGCACGAACGTACCGCGGAATGTATTGTCGGTCGGGACCCGGTCGGATAGACCGACGGTTCATATCGAGCCAGGAACACATCGTGAGGGTGTCTTGATCGAACTTCACTTGGGCCTTAAGGTCACCGGAAATGTCCTAGATGCTGCGGGAGAGAAGGTTGCCCACGCCCTCGTGACGGCGATTGGAAACATTCGATATCAGGCCTACACCGATGCCGATGGCGCTTTTACACTGAATGGTTTCAGCGAGGACGAGGATATCGTCCTGATGGCGGAAGCAGGCGATTTGATCAGCGAAGATGTTGGACCTTTTACAGTTCCGGCGAACGGCCTTGACAACATCAACATAACCTTGGGATCTCGGCGCAACTCGAGTATCAGCGGTACTGTTGGGGACAAATACGGGAATCCGGTGAGAATTCATGTAACAGCGATAAAGTCGGACTCAAATGGAACTTCGTTAACGGCCACGCCCTATATCCGAACCGATGGAAAAGGTCGATTCACTTTGGCTGGCCTGCCTGCCGGCAGCTACGAACTGAGACTCGTCCAAGAATCAGGCGGTTATGTGGGACACGGTCTACATGCCGCCGATGTCTCGCTTGCAGACGGTCAAAGAATCGCTGGATTGCGATTGATCTATGACGAGACGAGCTCGATCAGCATTACGGGTATTGTTGTGGATCCTATGGGAGTACCGATCGCGTCCGCCCGCATCCGATTGAACGATGGAAGCAATTCACTCAAGTCTGCGGTCAGCAACGCACGCGGAGAGTTCGCTATTCACGAGTTGGCCGAAGTGATATCAACGCTAACAGTCGAACATCCAGGGTACCTGCCGAGTACCGTGTCAGATATCACACCTCCTGCCGAGGGGGTGGAAGTGGTAATGCAGGCAAGACCTCTCATACGGGGTAGAGTCGTCGATAACAAAAGCAATTTGCCGGTGACCACCTTCGAGATTGCCATCGTGCCACTTTCTCCAGGTGGCAATCCGGGGCCGCACCGATTCAAGAGCGTAAATAATTCCAAAGGTGCCTTTGAACTGCCGATTCCGTTCCCAGCTAACTACGCTATTTCCGTCAAGACGCCTAAGTATGAAGACGCATGGGTAGACCTTGGCAGAATTGAAGAAGGCCAGTCATTCCCCCCGGTCGAAGTGAGTATGACGCCGGTGGCGTCAGCGGTCTCCGGCGATAGTTAAAATCGAAATACCGGTTGCCCTGCGAACAATACACGCGCTACTGGCCATTCCCGCGCAGCGGCGTGACTGCTGTGGCATCCAGCGCGAGTTTTCCGTAAACGTTCAGAACGCCCAGCATCTGATCCATGCGTTGCTCGACGGGATCCGGTCCGGTCATGTTCATGCGCTTGCGCACTTCCTTGCGCAGCCAGTGATAACCCGAGTTCCAAGAATACAGATGGTGGCCGTGCGGGTTTCCGTTGAGCGTGCTAATCGATTCATGGAACGCGGGCACAGTCGCAAGCTCTTTCTCCAGTCGCCACACGAGTTGATTGTCGACCCACTGCGGATCCATTCCGTGAATGAGGCCGGCAAGATAATTGGCGGAGTCGTTCAGATACCACGAGCCGCCGAAGACATAGACGCCGGAGTGTCCGTCGATAAGGTCACCATTTGCCTTGGATATTATCCGCATCCCGTACGGTGACTGGATACGCATCGTCGTTTCCAGATGTGTCTTTACCATTTCGTCCGGCAGCAATTTCTCGCCGAATACGGCATACGTCAAAACTTCACCGTAGAGCGAGTCCTGCCCGATATGCTGCGGCTGCATCAGACTCGTTTGAAAATAACCGCCCTCAACGTTGAACATCCGCGCATAGCCTGATTTTGCCTTCGCGATTTCTTCGTCCGATATTGCGTAACCGAGTTCGCGCGCGGCAAAAAGCGCGCCGCAATGAAACCCCTGGTTTGAGGAGGGCGTGTCCCCGTCTTCATACTCCAGCAAGTCATGATAGGTCCGGAATCCTTTGTGGTCCGGCTTCAGTCGCGGCGGTTGAAACAGCCCGTCGACTTCGTGCTTGCGCATGAAATGATACGCGCGATCCACTGTCCGCATGTCAATGTCGCCGCCCGCGCGTTTTACCAGCGTCGCCCATATCAAATAATACTGCGCGTTGTCTTCGTAGGCGATGCGGTCGTAGAAAACAGCGTTGAACGCGGCCGCATCGTACTTTGGGTCATCCAGACCGCGGCTCATGTAGAACCCGTCAGTCACCCATTGTTTCCAGCCATACCCCACGCCGGAAATGAAAATATGATCGGACTCTGGGCGCAGCATATTTCTTCGCAGGAGAATGTATGAAGTATTTCGGAGTATGGCCTCCAGCGCGGAACTGTTCCACCCTTTCGCATTCGCCAGCGCGATATGCGCAGCGAGTTGCACTTCGTACTGCGTCTTTGCGGGCGATGCAAACAACCACGAGATAAACATCTGCGTCTCCCCCGCCTCGATATGCTGCCATCCATCAAATTCCGCGCGATACACGGTTGTCGCGTCGAGCTCACGCGGAATCGTAATTACCCGCTTCGCGGAACCGTCTCCGTTTGCGAGGTGGAGCGAACGCTTTGCGGTATCGAAGTGCAGGAAGGATCGGTTTTCCCAATGTCCTGGTGTATCGCCAATAATGCCATACAGCGTCTCCCCGTGACGGTACCCAAGAAACGGAAAGGTCTGATGAGACCCGCCACCAAATTCCGGACCACTGCAACTCGGTGTGTAATGCGCGGACTCAGCCTCCGCTCCAGTAAAGGAGTGAAATGGCCCTTCCTGCGCCGCCTTCCACCCCATGTCAATCGCATACCGAAGATCGCTCGAGCCGGTCACGCTAACATCGCGTTGAATCAGGTTCGGGCCCAGCTTGGTAAATCGTTGCGTGATGGTGTGCACGTCCAGCAGGGAATGCGTAATTGTAACGACCGCGCCATCGCTGCTAACTTCGCTGATGGGCAGTTGCACCTCCAGCGTGGGCGACACAAAGTCGAGCGCGCTCCGATTCAACGGCAAGAAGACGGGCGTGTCCCCATCCATAATGCGCAATTCAACGAATGGCGCCTCGCCCACGACCTGCACGCTTAGTTCAGCGCCGGCAGTGCACGCCTGTATCACGATCAATCCGAGTATGGAAAGTTTTGCCCGCACAACCGATGCCTCCGTTGTATTCTGTCGTTCCTACCACTCTACGCGAACTTGCATGTACCATAAAGTCGCGAGAGGGTATGCAAATCCGCAATCCGCGGTAGAAGGATTCCGACCAAATGACCACTCCCCCTAAATCGGAAGAGTTGCATGTCTCGGATTTGGCGATTCCGCAGAGCGGCGCCATTGTGAGCCGTCAAATCATGAAAGCCCCGGCAGGTAACGTCACCCTGTTCGCATTTGATGCGGATCAGGAACTCAGTGAGCACACAGCGCCATTCGATGCACTCGTTCACATCATTGATGGAGAAGCGTCGGTCTCCGTTTCAGGGATCGAGCATATTGTCAAAGCAGGCGAGGCAATCATCCTGCCGGCAGGTGCGCCACACGCGGTAAAAGGCCGCACCGCGTTCAAAATGCTGCTGACAATGATTCGCTCATAGTGCCGATCCGAAATAGCGCAACCGCAAAGTCACCAAGTGGACTGCCACCCGGCCCAAACCATCGCCACACCACGCAGGAAC
>CALEZK010000121.1 GCA_937928585.1 uncultured bacterium
CTTTCCATCGGCTGGGGTATTCGGGGAAACTTTGGCCATAACGAAGGCGCGATGATCCCCGGGGCACTCGCGGGCATTGCCGCGTGCCTCGTGTCTGGACGTGAAGACTGGCGGCGGCGCGCGGCGTATTTCGGCATGTTTGGCGCGATGGGCTGGTGGTTCGGCGGATCGATCTCATACATGCAGGTGGTGTCCTATACGCATTCGGGACATGCACCCTCCCAACTTTACGGCTTTGCCGCGCTCTGGCTCATCGGTTTCCTGTGGGGCGCGTTTGGCGGCGCCTTCACCGCGATGCCCGCGGTGGCCACGCGCAAGTGGCTAACGGATCTGTTTGTGCCGATCTCGATCGTGCTTGTGTTGTGGACAATTTGGGCGTATTCAGAAGTTTCGCTTGTCACGGCGTATCGGGAACACGTTTGGATGGAAGATCCGAATGCGTTCAACAAGACCGAGCACCGGCAGGAGAATCCTTTCTACTGGTTCGATGCGGACTGGGTGCTTGCGATGCTCGCGCTGTTCGGCATGTGGGCCTACGACCTCTGGGATCGGCGCGGGAACGCGCGTGGAATTCCATTGTTCATCGTGAGCCTGCTTGTGGGGATGTTTGTCGGATTCTATGCACAATGGGGACTGATAAAGGCGGGCCTCCTTGAACCCCTGCTCAACATTGTAGTGGTGCCCCAAGGCGATCTGACGAAATACAGCGCGGACCAACTATTGACCAACTGGCCGCAGTTCCTTTCCGATATTCATCACATGACCGGCACAATCTTCGGCATGCTGATTGCCGCTTCGATTTACTTCGCGGTGTTTGGTCGCTTCCGTTCAGGTTCGTCGCTAATTGCGCACATGGCCGGCGGTTGGCTGTTGATGTTCATCGCGGGGCCGGTGCTGCTTTCGATTGTCTTCAGAGACTTTGGCGGATTCCGGCTCACGCCGCCGCGCGGCGACGATTGGGCGGGCATGCTGGGCGCATTCCTGGGCTTGGTGGTGTACGCATTGCGTAACAGGCTGTTGCCTGTCGCCTACGCGGGCATCGTGAGCGGGGTTGTAGGCGGTTTGGGCTTTGCGGGGATGGTGTGCCTGAAGCTCATACTCGTCTCGCCGGGAAATCACCATCGATTGAATCCAGAGCAGATCGATCCCAGTCCCACCGCGGAACTCGAGCTCGCCTGGGCGCACTGGCAGAGCGCGAATTGGCACAGCGTATTGGAGCAGACCTACGGCTTCGTCAACGGCATTGGTATCGCGATTGCCCTCGGGCTGTTGGCAACACGCGTGCCGCGCATTGTGCCTGTGGAGACAGCTTCACGGTTTCGCGCGTGGACGCAGGTGTACGCCGTCTCCTTCGTTTTGTTCTTCGTGATGTATCTGAATCTCTATAAGAACGTCGCGGTCTGGACCAAAGAGATGGTGAAACCGGTGCCGTCGATTATGAAGGCGCCGCTGTTCGAATCGCTGGAGTTCTCCACCTACTTTTGGTTCAACCTTACCTTTGCCCTGATCGCGGGCGCATCGATCGTGTTGATGTTCGCACATCTTCGACGGCCCATCTCCGTGGTGCCTGCGTCTCCGATGGGAAAAGGTCAACTGTTCTATCTGCTGCTGCTCTGGATGATTGTAATTGGAAACTTTGAACGCGCCCTCGCCGGATTTAACGAGCAACGCCTGATCACGGAATGGGTGATCTTCGTGAACGCCGTGATAGTGACCATGATGATTCTGCTGCAGCCGCGCGACGAGGACACGCTGGAAGTCGCCGAATCGGCGCGCTTCGCGCCGCTATTGTACCGCGCGATCGCAGTCGGGACAGTGGCTTCGAGCCTGCTTGTGCTCTCCTATTTTGGAATCGTGCGCGGAATCTACGGCGGCGCGTTCGCGGGCCACGCGGGCTACCAGGGCAAACCGCAGCACCGCTTCGGCGACAATGCGGAATGGCGCATACGCCCGAACCTGCGCAAAGGCGAGCACTCGTAGCAACGGGGGAACGTCGACAATCCCGCGCGTGCCGCGACCCGGGCGCAACGCGCTCCACGCTTTGCCCAAGAGTTGCCTCATCATTCCGCGCACAGTACAATTGTGCGCGGTGGGTTTTTCGGCGATTTGTCACAAAACTGAGAGTACGATCATGCGCATTCCGTTTATTGTTGGGTTGGTTGGTCTCGCGGTGCTTTCAG
This sequence comes from uncultured bacterium, assembly GCA_937928585.1. Lineage (GTDB taxonomy): Bacteria > Hydrogenedentota > Hydrogenedentia > Hydrogenedentales > SLHB01 > JABWCD01. The sequence continues at coordinate 2,181 of CALEZK010000121.1, forward strand.
GGTGCGGATCGGGCACGCCAGCCCCGAGCGGCGATTCCAACACCACAACCACTCCTTCGGCGACGCCTGCGGCTCCCAGCGGCGGGAATCCGAGTGTAATCAAGATCGTCTCAAGCCTGCCGCATACCGGCAGCGCGAACGCGCAGATCATGACAATCGTGAACGGTATCAAACTCGCCATCGACGAAGTCGGTGGAAAAGTTGGCGATTTTACCATCGTCTATGAAGCCTGGGACGACGCATCGCCCGAGCGCGGGCAGTGGGACCCGGCGATCGAATCGGCGAATGCGCAGAAGGCCGTTGCGGATCCCGATGTCATGGCCTATATCGGCACCTACAATTCCGGCGCGGCAAAGTATTCAATGCCGATTCTGAACAATGCGCTGTTGCTCATGGTCAGCCCCGCGAATACGTGGCCCGGCCTCACGAAGCCGGGTGTCGGTGAGGCGAACGAACCGATGACCTACCGCCCTTCCGGCAAGATTACCTACTACCGCGTTGTGCCGGCAGACGATATCCAGGGCCTCGTCGCGGCGCAGTGGGCGAGCGAAATGGGCTGCAAAAAAGTCTACGTGCTGCATGACCGCGAACTTTATGGTCAGGGCATCGCAAAAATGTTCCAACAAGCCAGCGGTCCGCTGGGTCTCGAGATTCTGGGCTTCGAAGGCATCGATCCCAAGGCTTCGAACTACCGCTCGCTTGTTACGAAGATAAAACAGTCCGCGCCGGACCTCGTGTATTTCGGCGGCACCACACAGACCAATGCTGGGCAGCTTGCCAAAGATCTTCGCGCGGGCGGCTTGGCGGTCAAGTTCATGGTGCCCGACGGGTGTTTCGAGGACGCGTTTATCGAATCCGCGGGCGCGGCGAACCTGGAAGGCAACACGTTTATCACGTTCGGCGGACTTCCCGCAGACAAGCTTACCGGCAAGGGCGCGGAGTACTACGCCAACTACAAAGCAAAGTACAACAGCGAACCGCAGGCTTACTCTGCATACGGGTATGAAAGCGCGCGCGCGGTGCTCGAAGCGATTCGAATCGCCGGAAAGAAGGATCGCGCGGCCATCGCGGCGGCTTGCGGGCAGATCAAGGATTTTGACGGCCTGCTTGCAAAGTGGTCGTTTGACGAGAATGGCGACATCACCACCAAGACGCTCAGCGGCAACACGGTAAAGAACGGCAAGTTCGAATTCGTAAAGATTCTGGGCCAGTAAGTTCAGCACGGAAGCCAGGCCCCAAGAACGATGAGCAACACAGAAGTCCTCCTTCAGCAACTTATCATCGGCCTGTCGAACGGCATGATCATTGCCCTGATCGCGCTTGGGTACACGATGGTCTACGGGATCGTGGAACTCATCAATTTCGCGCACGGCGATCTGTTCATGCTCGGCGCATTTCTCGCCTTGACGGTGGTCGGCGCGCTCGGCCTCGACGCCATCCCCGAGCCGGCATTGCTCTCCTGGGGCTTTATACCCCTGCTGATCATTGTGCCGCTCTTCTGCGCGACGTTGAATTGGAGTATCGACCGGCTCGCATACAGGCCCTTGCGCGACGCGCCCCGACTTGCGCCGTTGGTATCGGCAATCGGTGTCTCGTTCGTGCTGATCAACATCGGCCTGTTCTGGGGCGGCCTTCGCATGGACGTGTTTAATGGCGGTGTGGCAGCGGCTTCGCCGAAAGATTTCCCGTGGATCGTTTCCAGCGCGAATTTGCTGGGCCCGGACAGCAACATCATCCTGACCTGGAATGAACTGTTGGTGTTTGCGATCACCGTGCCGCTGATGATCGGATTGAGCGTGCTGGTGAAATTCACGCGCCTGGGCAAGGCCATGCGCGCAGTCGCGCAGAATCCCACCGCCGCGCGTCTCATGGGCATCGACGTGGATCGCGTCATCGGCGCGACTTTCCTTATCGGCGGCGCGCTCGCTGGCGCGGCCGCGGTGGTGTATTCGTCGTATAACCACACCATCTACTTTCAGATGGGATTTCGCGTGGGCATGGACGCGTTCACCGCTGCGGTGCTCGGTGGCATCGGAAACCTTCCCGGCGCGCTGGTGGGTGGACTTGTGATCGGCGTTATCCGCGCGATGAGCGATCAATACATCGCCACGGAGTGGACGAATGTTGTCGTCTTCGCGATTCTGATTGTTGTGCTGACGTTTCGCCCCTCCGGCATTCTCGGCGCGACGGTTCGCGAGAAGGTGTAGCGCGCGATGCCTGCCGGGGGTATTCGACGCATACTCGTCCTGCGGGCGGGATGGATACTGCTGGCAATCGCCCTCGTGCTTCCGGTGTTCGATTCGTTTCTGCCGCGCGAGTTTCAGTTTGCAGGGTTGATGCGACCGATCTTTATTCTCGCGATACTTGGGCTTGGTCTGAATGTTGTCACTGGATACACGGGCCTGCTGAATCTTGGCCTTGCGGCGTTCATGGCGATCGGCGCGTACAGCTATGGCATCCTCACCTGCGACATTTATCCGTATCAGCTTAGTTTTTGGACCGCGTTGCCGCTGACCATATGCATCGGCGCAACCGCGGGCATCGTGCTCGGCTTGCCGACGATTCGGTTGCGCGGAGATTATCTCGCGATTGTGACGCTTGGACTCGGCGAGATCATGCAGGACACGCTGAAGAATCTCGACGGCATCACGCAGGGAACCCAAGGCATCAATCCCCTGCCAGCGCCCAGACTGTTTAATTATCAGTTCTCGCCGGAGAACTGGATCCCCTGGTACTACCTGTTGCTAGCGATACTTGCGGTGGTTGTATTGTTCTGCAGAAACCTCGAGCACTCGCGCGTGGGCAGATCGTGGATCGCCATTCGCGAAGATGAAATCGCCGCAACCTGCATGGGGATTAACCCCGTGAAGGTAAAATTGCTGGCCTTCTCCGTCGGTGCCGAACTTGCGGCGATGTCCGGCGGATTGTGGGCGGCGTACCTCGGCTCCACTGGCGAACCCGGCAACTACGACTTTCAGATTTCGATCATCGCGCTCTGCATGGTGATCATCGGCGGCATGGGCAATATCAGCGGCGTATTGCTCGGCGCGGTAGTGATGATCGGGTTCAATTCGATTCTATTGGTGAAAGTTACCACGATACTCGCGCAAAAGGGTCTGATTGATACGCAGAATGTGATCACGGTCCCAAGCAACTGGAAATACATGGTATTCGGTTTTGCGCTGATACTCACGATGCGCTTCAAACCAGAAGGCCTGTTGCCATCGCGGCAGATAAAGGCAGAACTCCACGAGATGGACGAAGATCGTCGCGCCCTGAAAAAGAAAGCGGGGACAAAATGAGTCTGTTGCATGTGGACGATGTCACGATGCAGTTTGGCGGCCTTACGGCGGTGAACAAAGTCGATTTCCGCGTTGAGCGGGGCCAGATCTTTTCGGTGATCGGCCCCAACGGCGCGGGCAAGACAACGGTATTCAACGCGATCACCGGCGTATATGAACCCACGGAAGGCATCATCCTTATCGACGGCAGGCCGGGCATGCGTCCGGTTACGCCGCGCACCATTCTTGGTATCGCGTTGGTGGGAGTTCTTACCGCGGCCGGATTCACGATTGCGCTGAATCTGGAATCGATGTGGAACGCAGCCATCTCGGCGAACTACATCTACAAACAACCCTTCGCATGGGGCAAAGCGATCGGTGATGCTTTGGGGCATCTGCGCTCCGCGCCCGCCACGTTGACGCTGCTCCCTGCCATTGCCGGCCTGCTGATAGGAGTCGCGGGCGCTACGTCGGTGTGGCGCAGGTCGCGCCGGTCGCCGGACGTTGTCGCGCGGCAGGGGGTTGCGCGCACCTTCCAGAACCCGCGTGTGTTTCACCAGATGACCGTTCTGGAAAATGTGCTGGTGGGGATGGACACGAAATTGCGCACGCGCTTCTGGCACGCGGCGTGCCGACTTGGGTTCAAGCACGAGCATTGCAGTTCCGTTGAGAAGGCCATGGCGATGTTGCGCTTCGTCGAACTCGAAGACGAAGCCGGCGCGGCGGCTTCGTGCCTATCCTATGGCCATCAACGTCGTCTGGAAATCGCGCGGGCGTTGGCGAGCGAACCGAAGCTGCTGCTGCTGGATGAACCGGCTGCGGGAATGAATCCGTCGGAATCGGTTGACCTCATGGAGCTGATTCGCAAGATTCGCGATCGCGGCATCGCGGTGGTGCTCATTGAACATCATATGAACCTCGTGATGGGCGTTTCCGATCGCATCGCAGTGCTCGATTATGGTAACAAGATCGCCGAAGGCACGCCGGACGAAATTCAAGCCTGCCCGAAAGTGCGTAAGGCCTATCTCGGCACGGATCTGGACTGATGTCGGAAGGACCGCTGCTTTCAGTGCAAGGAATCTTCGCGGGCTATGGCCCGATTGAAGCGTTGAAGGGCGTAACGCTGAACGTGCAACGCGGAGAGATCGTGACGCTGATCGGCGCGAACGGCGCGGGCAAATCCTCGACGTTGATGTGCATCTGCGGCGTGCACCGCGCGCGAAAGGGGTCGATTCATTTCGACGGCGAAGAGGTGACCGATGAGAAGCCACATTCGCTCGTTGCAAAGGGCCTCGCGCAAGTGCCCGAAGGGCGCAAGATTTTCGCGCGCATGACGGTGCTGGAAAATCTCGAACTCGGCGCGTACCTGCGAAAAGATGTTGCGGGGATAAAGTCCGATCTCGATATGGTGTACACCCTCTTCCCCATTCTCGGCGAACGCCGCAAACAACTCGGCGGCACGCTCTCTGGCGGCGAACAACAAATGCTCGCGATTGGCCGCGCGCTGATGAGCAAGCCCAAATTGCTGCTGATGGACGAACCGTCCATGGGCGTTGCGCCGATCCTTACCGCGAAAATATTCGACACCATTCGAGAACTCAACAAGCAGGGAATGACGATACTGCTGGTTGAGCAGAACGCCCACCTCGCCTTGAAACTCGCCCATCGCGGCTACGTGCTCGAAACCGGCGAAATTGTGCTGGAAGACAAGGCATCCTCCCTCCTCACCGACCCCCGCGTAAAAGAAGCCTACCTCGGCGATGAGGACTGAGATTCGACTTTGTTTCGCGAGTTCTGCGACTAAATTGGGGCACTTCCTCACACGCTCAACAAACGCTTCGCTTCCTCATAGCCCGGCGACGTACGCCCGTACTCGCTTGCAGTCACGCGTGCCAATGCCACGAGTTGTCCCCAGCGGTAAGTCGAGCGTGTTGCGTCAAATTCGGTGATGGCGGTGCGGTAATACTTTTCCGCGTGCAACGCGCCGTCTTCACTCGTGGCAAACTTCAGCATAAGTGCGAACGCCGGGGCGGGATCATGACCCAGCGTTCCGTATCGCGCGATGGTCGCGGCGGCGCGGAACTGATCATTCGCGCGAATCGCCGCTTCCGCGTCGCCGAGCAGCGCAGATGCATCCTCCGATTTCACTTCGGCGAGATGTTCCGGCAAGGGATACGGCTGCGCCGTGGAGCGCTCGGCCTGTCCGGCGGTGTGATACGCGCCGACGATCAAACTCGCGATGGCGTTACGCGCATTGCTGACGCGCGCGATATTTCGCCACGCATTCGCGGCGTCCGAAGCGTGCACGCCGACCGAATCGCCGTGACAACTCCCCACGGGTTTGCCTTCACTCGTCCACTCTTCCGGACGACCCGGATCGTGCAGCACCAACATATTCGACGCGAGCGACATCGCTTCGCCGATGCACTCCGCAGCGTATCCTTCCTTTATCGCTTCGGCGACAGCGCCCGCGGCGTTATCGCGTGATTCTCTGAATATGATGGTGGCCAATGTATGGAGCCACGCATCGTCACCGGATTTCTGGCCCAACTGTGCGCCCATCAATCCATACTCGTCCATCAGCGCGGGCAACGCCGAGCGAATCGAGGATCGCGGATAATCGCGCGCGATCATTTTCGCTTCCGTATGCGCGCAATAGCGAATGGACTGCCGCAACAGACACTGCGCCCACTCGTGCCCGGCGAGGTCCAGCGTGTCCCACGCGCGCCACGCCAGCACCACGCGATGCACGTCCACTTCGTCCTCGACGGCGAACTGCAGATGATTAAACGCTTCACCCGGCGCTGCGATCGACACACCCACAAACGCGCGGTCCGCTTTTTCGATATCGCCGGAGCGCGACATTTCGCGCAGGTACTCGGCCGGATCCACACCCTCGGGCATCGGGTCGCCATTCACGGCATGCAGAATTTCATTCTTGCGTCCACCGAATTCCTGAATACGCGTCGCGTTGCGATGCAACACCTTCAGCACCGGCAACGCCTGCTGCTCCAGCGGAAGTTCTTTTGCCATGTGATACGCAGGCGCAAGCGCCATGAACGTGTGAAAGCCGATGTAGTCCTGGCCGCCGAAGGTGCGCGCATTCGACAATGCGCCCGCCGCAACGAGGGTGCGCAGGTCCGTCCCCGATTTCAGCTTCTCCACCAGCAACGCCGTCAGCTTGTTCGCTTCCGTGTCCTGCATCAACGCCACCAAAGGTTCCATTGACCCGAACGACAAGGGCTGTCTCTTATACACATCTCC
>CALEZK010000122.1 GCA_937928585.1 uncultured bacterium
CCCGGCTCCATGCCGCCGCCCTGGATCATGAAATTGGGAATCACGCGATGAAAGATCAATCCGTCGTAATATCCGCGCTGCGCGAGATTGACGAAATTGGCGACCGTAACTGGCGCCTGATCGGGAAATAGTTTCAGTGAAATGTTGCCCTTGCTCGTGCGAATCGTTGCATTCATTGTTAAAGGTGCCTCCCACTGGAAAGTTTAGCACAGCACAATCGCAGATTCTGAATCACAAGGGGACCACGCAAAGAGGACTGCGCAAAGGGGACTGTCACGCACGCGCCCGAAAGCCGTCTCATTCTCCCTGCGCTACCCCGCGTGCGTGGCTGTCCCCGCTCTAGCCCGCGCGCACAGTCGCCCCAGCCACGTCAAATCACGCAAGCACCTCATGCACAACATGCCCGTGCACGTCAGTCAATCGCCGGTCAATGCCGTTCTGGCGCACAGTGAGTTTCTCGTGATCGATTCCGAGCAGGTGCAGGACCGTCGCATGCAAATCGTAGCAATAGGTCTTGCCCACTTCCGCTTGATATCCCCAGTCGTCGCTTTGTCCATATGCGACGCCCTGTTTGATGCCCGCGCCCCACAACCACGTCACAAAACTCCCGCCATTGTGATCGCGGCCTACTCCCGCCTGCGCGAAAGGCGTGCGGCCAAACTCGGTCGTCCAGATGACGAGCGTATCGCTGTCGAGTCCGCGCACACGAAGATCCTGCAATAGCGCGGCGATTGGCTTGTCCACGCTCGCGGCCATGGGCGGAAGCTCAGTTAAAATGTTCGCGTGATTGTCCCAATTGCCGGTCGCGCCCTGCGGACCGCTCCACACCTGCACAAAGCGCACGCCACGTTCGATCAATCGCGTTGCCAGCAGACAGCGTCGGCCAAAATCTTCCGTCACGGCGTTGTCCAACCCATAGGCCTTGCGCACGGACTCCGGTTCCCGCATCACGTCAAAAGCGTCCGGCGCGGAGAGCTGCATCTTCGCGGCAAGCTCATAGCTGGCAATGCGCGCGTCGAGCCGCGAATCCCCGGGGCGTTCGGCCGCATGCGCGCGGTTAATCTTGTCCAACAGCGTGAGACCCGCTGGATCCGTCGCGGGATTTGGGAAATCGAACTTCTCGTTTGCAAAAAGATCCGGCACCGGCTGCGGCGCGGAAGCATTGATAACCGTGCCCTGATGCACCGTCGGCAGAAACCCCGCCGAAAAACATCCGCGTTGGTTGTACGGAAGCCCTTTGGCATCGGGCAGCACGACAAAGCTTGGCAGGTTGTCGCGCAGACTTCCCAGCGCATACGAGATCCACGCGCCCATGCATGGAAAACCGGGCAACAGAAATCCGGAGTTCATCATGTACGTGCCCGGCCCGTGAACATTCGTCTTCGACGCCATGGCCATGAGAAACGCCATTTCATCCACGAACTTGGCCTGCTCCGGAAACATCTCGCTGACCCAACGCCCGCTTTGGCCGTGCTGCTTGAACGCAAACGGACTTTTCATAATCGCGCCGGCGGGCGCAGTGAAACCTTCGGGCTTTTCCGTCGGGCCAAGCATTTGTCCGTGCAGGCGTTCGAGTTCAGGCTTGTAATCGAAAAGATCCATCGGGCTTGCGCCGCCGGTCATAAACAGTTGTATGACGCGGTTTACTTTTGCGGGGTGATGGTTCATGGAAGCGGCAAATGCGTCTTGACTGAACAGATGCGCGAGCGCAAGGCCCGCGAACCCGCCGCCCGCGTTGTGCAGAAACGTTCGGCGCGACATGCATGATGTATCGGACGCGTTCATCGCTTAGTCCACAAACAGATATTCATTGCTGTTAAGAAGCACGCGGCACAGCGCCGCCAATCCGTACGATTCCACATGCGCCGCAAAAGCCGACGCTTCGCTTGCGCTCGGTTTACGCTGCCAGCAAAGTTCCACCGCGCGCGCGATCTGGTCGGCGGTCTCCGATCGCTCTTCCGACACGCGCGATGCCAGCGCCTGGCTGTGGTATAGCACAAAGTCGTTGTTGTACAACGCGAGCGATTGTAACGACGAAGCCGAGAACGCGCGGTTGGGAGAAAGCAATCCGAGATCGGGAAAGTCCAGCGCTTCCATAAAGGGATCGGCAATCCCGCGCCAGACATATCGATAAATACTGCGCCGTGGCGCGTTCTCTGCGCCCCAGTCGTACGTTGCGTAATCAAGGGCGGGCGTAATCTGCGGCCCCTTGCTTTGCGAAAAATGCTGCACGCCCGGGCCTCCCATGGTCAAGTCAATCCTTCCCGAAACCGTGAACGTGTAATCGCGATAGGCGTCTGCATCGATGCGATGCCGGTTCTGCCTCCACAAAAATACATTGCCGCCATCCACCTCGGCGGCATCGTCGCGATTTGCGGATGCCTGCCGATACGTCGCACTGGTCACGATGAGTCGATGCAGCGCCTTGAGCGATCCATTCGCGTCGTCGCGGAACCAAGTCGCAAGATAATCAAGCAACGCCGGGTGCGATGGCATGCCACCCATTCTTCCAAAGTCGCTGGGCGTATCGCAGATGCCGCGTCCGAAGTGAAATTGCCACACGCGGTTCACGATGCTGCGCCACGTAAGCACGTTGTCGGGATGTGCAAACCATTCCGCAAGCGCGGCGCGACGTTCGCCCTCGTTCATCGGATTCTTGAGTTCAAACCGTCCAGGGAGGTGTGTCAACACCGACAGCGCGCCCGGCGGAATCAGCTCGCGCGGTTTGTCGAAATCGCCGCGTTCGAGCCGATGCACGGGTTTCGGCTCCGCCAAGGTGCGAATCATTTTCGCAGGCTCGCCATCGGGTATGTCCACCGTGGTGCCCGCCGCGAATACATGCGATTGTTCGGGCAGCTTCTTCAGCGCCGCATTCGCGACTTCACGCAACGCGTGGGATGCAATCGCGAGGCGCTGCGCTTCGCTGCGATCGGCCTGCGCTACAGCCAACGCTTCCGATACGGCTGCGGGCAACGCATGCGCGCGTTCCACCGCGTCTCCCGTAACCGAAAGCCGATACGCGCCAATCAAGTGACCGCTGCCGTGCAATTGCTTCAACGTTACCGCGATTCCCGCGCCTGGGGGAGTCGCCAATGGTTCCGCGAGCGTGAAGACAGCATGATGCGACTTGCCAACATCCGGATGAATCCCCCACGCGGTGTCCTCCTTGCCGTCAATCGCGCGTGCAATGTCCCAATCCGCCTGGTTGAAGTCCGCGGTCGCGCTGTCGAATTTAATCTTGATCGGATCTGCCTGCCCTGGCGCGAAGAAAAGCATCTCCACTTCCGAGAGATGAAAGTTCCCGTTGTCATTGCGTCCAGGCCCGTTCATCGGCAACGTTTCATCGGAAAGCACTTCAAGTCGTAGCGCGGTGATTACCGGTAGCGAAGTCGTCGCTGTAGCCGAGTAGGTATCTTTCTCCGGGCGCGTGCCGTAGGCGAGTATTACTCCGTCATTCTCTCGGCGTTGGCTCGTGCCATTGAAAGTCAGAAAGGTCACCACGTCCAGCGGTGTCCACGCAGCGCCGCTTCCCCGCGATGCGATCCATTGGTTTACGATCGCGTCGTTTGCCGGTGTAAGCAACACACCGCCGTCTTTCGCATCGCATGCGGCCAACAGTGCGTTCCACTTCTTGCGTTCTTGCGCAATCGCGGGATCCGCGTCATACGGGATATCGCCCTTCAGCACGCCGGAAAAAACCGCCTGTAGCGCGTAATAATCTTCCTGCGATATTGGATCGAATTTATGGGCGTGACACCGCGCGCAGTTCGCCGTAGTGCTGACCAACGCCGCCATGACTTGCGTGACGAGATCGTCGCGATCGAGATAATCGAAGGTAACCGTGGCGGTCGCATAGGTGCTGAGGTCAAACGTGCCGGCGCCAAGAAATCCCAGCGCGGGAATCAAGTGCGGTTCGTCCGGATACAAAACGTCTGCCGCCAGTTGTTCGCGGATAAACCGTGGCCATGGCGTATCGTTGTTCAGTGATGCAATGACGTAGTCCCGATAGCGCCACGCGTTGTCGCGGCCAATATCGTGTTCATATCCGTGCGAATCCGCGAAGTGAATGGTATCAAGCCAGTGGCGCGCCCACCGCTCCCCATGGCGCGGTGAAGCGAGCAACGCATCAACAACCTTTTCGTAGGCCGCGGGATCAGGATCGGATTGAAATGCCTCGACTTCTTCCGGGGATGGCGGCATGCCAATCAGGTCGTAGTACAGCCGTCGTATGAGCGTGCGGCGGTCGGCTTCCGGAGAGGGCGACAGCCCCTTCTCCGCGAGCGATGCGCGGACAAATGCGTCAATCGGATTATCGGCCCCATCCGGCACGAGCGGCTTCACCAGCGGCTGCAACGACCAATGCGGAGCTTTGTCTTGCGTCGCGCCAGCGAGTTCGTCCGGCCAGGCCGGCCCCGCGTCAATCCACGCGCGCAGAATCGCGATCTCTTCGGTCGTCAACGGCGGAACGCTGCTCTTCGCAGGCGGCATGGCCAATTCGGGATCAATCCCGCTCACGAAATGGATCAGCGGGCTCGCTTCGGCATTGTGCGGAATGATGGCGGGTGATCCGCTGTCCCCTCCCCGAAGTGCCGTGTCGCGAATATCGAGCCGATAGCCGCTCCGCTGCTTCTCCGGTCCGTGGCAACCGTAGCAACTCCGCTCGAATATCGGCAGGACTTCCGTCGCAAAATCGGGGGCCGCAATCCCTTGTCCCGCAAAGGTTGCGGCCAGGGCAAACAAAAGGCATATGGAGGGAATCGCGCGGGGACCGCGCTTCGACGCGCCGATCAGTCTGTTGCCCACAACTGCATGCCTCTCCGGCGGTTAAATCGTTCGTACAGGCGCCCTCGCATAAATCGAACGCCCGGCTGAATTGCCCATCCGGCAATTGATGAGAATACGACAATTCGGACGAATCTGCCAATAGTGGCGCATGCAACCGATTCGGGCCCACTGGACATTCATTCGATTGAGCCAAAAAGGACAGCGTGGTACGATCTTAGACATGTCAGACCAATTTAAGGATATTCCCTCCCTCTGGAAGCGAATGAACGCCCGCGGGTGCGGTTTTCTGTTCTTCCTGTTCATGCTTGTCGCGGGAGCGGCCTTTGGCAGCGCCTTGGGCTTCTTTTCATGGCGCATGGAGAAAGCAAAGGCCCAAATCGAGTCTCTCGACCAGTTTCGCCCCAAGATCGGGAGCAAAGTCTACGCCGATGGCGGCGCGGTCTTTCTCGGCGAATACAACGTCGAGAATCGCCAGCTCGTGCGGCTGAATGAAATTCCGTTAATACTCCAGAAGGCCGTGGTGGCCGCCGAAGACGCCGTCTTCTACCAACACAAAGGCGTCCGGCCGGACGCTCTGTTCCAGACCGGCTTGCGCGCGATGCGCACCGGCCGTGTGCGCGGCGCGAGCACGATTACCATGCAGTTGGTGCGCAACGCGGAAGAGGCGACCGGCGTCACAAAAGAGCGCACGCCCTCGCGCAAGTTGCTGGAAATGATCGTCGCCCTCCAGGTTGAGCGCGAATTCACCAAGGACGAAATCCTCGAGCTCTATCTCAATCAGGTCTTTCTCGGCGGAAGCGCGCACGGCGTCGAAGCCGCCGCACAGCAGTATTTCGGCAAATCGTGCAAGGACGTAACCCTTCAGGAAGCCGCTACCATCGCGGCGATTCTCCCGTCGCCCAATGCGTACCGCCCCGATTTCCATCCGGATCGCACGCAACACCAGCGGAACCTGATACTCGATCGCATGCTCGAACACGGCTTCATTACCGCCGAGGAATTCGAGCGTGCGCGCGGCACTTCGGTCAAAGACTACACCCTCACGCAGGAACAACGCCTGGCGCGCATGAACGAAGAAGCTGGCATGCTGACGCCAAACAAATTCCGCGCGCCCTATTTCGTTCGCGAAATGAAAATTCGCATGTTGCAGGAGCAGAAGTTCGACGACCAACAGCTAATCGACGACGGCTATGAAATTGTCACAACGCTGGACATGCGCCTGCAGAAAGCGGCCGAGGAAGCGCTCTTTGAACAGTTGCGCAAGGTCGACGAGCGCAAACTGAAGGCCTTGCAGCGCGCGGGGCGTGAAGAGGAGTTTGTGCCGGTCCAGGGCGCGCTGGTGTGCATGGACAACCGACCCGAGTTCGCCGGCTACGTGCGCGCGCTGGTCGGTGGACGTAACTGGGAAGAGGAACAGTTCAACATGGCGACGCAAGCCGCGCGCCAGCCGGGTTCCAGTGTGAAGCCGTTTGTATGGGCTGCCGCCCTCGAACACGGTCGAAACAAAAAGATCAGCCCGACAACCATTCGCGTCGATGGACCGTTTACAAAAATGGGTGGAAACGGACAGGTATGGTCGCCGCGGAATTTCTCCGGTGACTATTCAGGGCCAGTTTCACTGCGTCTCGCGCTCGAAAAATCGATCAACACCGTCGCCGTTCGTCTCACCGAAGAGTTCGGCGTTAATGCCATCAAAGAAACAATTCAAGAATGTGGATTCAGCATTCCGATTCCCGCCGATGCGAGTCTAACCGTCGCTTTGGGTTCGCATTCGGTCACTGCGCTTGAGCAGTGCGCTGCGTATGCGATGTTCCCCAACGGTGGAAAGTATGCCAAACCCATCTTCATTGAAGCGATCAAAGACCGCGATGGATTGGAAATGTATCGAGCGAAACCCAAACCAGAGCAGCGAATGAAACCGGATGTCGCGTTCGTGATGTTGCACATGATGCGCGGCGTCTGCGAATCTCCCTGGGGCACCGGTGGCCGCACCAGTGCGCTCAAGCGTCCGCGTGCGGGCAAAACCGGCACGTCCAACGACGCCCGCGACGTGTGGTTCTGCGGCTTCACACCCGAATACACCTGCGTTGTCTGGATTGGTTACAAAGACAATCGCTCGCTCGGTCAAGGCGCCGATTACACTGGCGGACGCCTCACCGTTCCCGTGTGGACCAATTTCATGATGAAAGCGCTTGAAGGACAGGAAGTGAAAGACTTCAAAGAGCCCGAGGGCGCGAATATCGAATGGCACAAGGTGACGCGTCAAACCAGCCGTGGGTCGCAGGGCGGATTCAATGAAGCATTCATCAAAGGCACGTACGCGCCGCCTGCGCCGCCTGCGCCAAAACCGGAAGACGAATTGGATAGCATAGAACGGCAAATGGAGCAAAACCTCCTCTTATCCGAAGCGCAGTAACCCGGATTTTTCACTCGCACATACCCTGAATCCGATAACCAAAGAGAAAACAGCAGTTTATGAGGGATCAATGAGTAGTTCCTGACAACACGTTGTGCGTGTGAAAAATCCTCACCAGTGAACCTCTGGGTTTTCTCGTAAGCATTTCTCACCGCTTGATGTTCATCAAACGGAACCATGAAAGGTTGACGCGGTGAGAAATGCGGGGTAGCCCTACTCCGAAGCTCAGCCGCGCGCCTCGTCACTTCCCCATGCAAAACGTCGCGAATATGCGCGTAAGCACATCTTCCGGCGTGGTTTCACCAGTGATCTCACCGATCGCATCGAGGCTTTCGCGGAGATCGATGCTCAGAAACTCCGGCGACGCGGTGTAGTTCGCAAGCAGCCGTTCCAGCGCGACCGCTGCCCGTCGCAGACTGTCGCGTTGGTGCACGCGGGTAATCAAACCCTGGTCCGGCGCGATGGGCGCATCACCAAGCAGCAACCGGCCGATCTCCGTCTCCAGTTGCTGCAATCCCTCTCCGGTTACCGCGGAAACGCGGCACACCGCGCGATACAAAGTTTCATCAATCGCCGCGCCCGCCGCACCCGGCGCGAGATCGATCTTGTTTAGCACAAGCACCGCGGGCCGCGCGCAATCGCGAATCTCTTCGGCGATAACGCTGTCCTGATCGGTGTCGCCACTTGCAATATCGACGACATGCAGCACGATGTCCGCGTTGCGCAACGCCTCGCGCGCGCGCTCGATACCGATGCGCTCGACCTCGTCCCCCGTCTCGCGCAAACCCGCCGTATCGCTGATGCGAATCGGCACGCCCGCAATCGTCAACATCTCGTCGAGCCGGTCGCGCGTTGTCCCGGGCACCGCCGTGACGATCGCGCGCGAATCGCGCAGGAGCGCGTTAAACAAGCTCGACTTGCCAACATTGGGCTGTCCCATGATCGCGAGGCATGCGCCCTCGCGATAGAGTCGCCCCGCCTCCGCCGTCGCAAGCAGTTCCTGCATTCGGTTCAGCGTCGCCGTGAGCCGTGCGCGCAACGCGTCATCCACCAACTCAGGCAGATCTTCGTCGGGAAAGTCGATGGCGGATTCGATGCGCGCCAACGCATCGATCAGAACATCACTGAGTTCATGGAGTGATTTGGAGAGAATGCCGCCAGCGGCCGCCGATGCGGCTCGCAGCGCCGCGTCGCTCTGCGCCTGGATCCGATCAATGACCGCCTCCGCCTGGATCAGATCGATGCGGCCATTGAGAAACGCGCGCTTGGTGAACTCGCCGGGTGACGCAAGGCGCGCACCGTGGCGCAGCACAAGCGATAAAACGGATTGGACAGGCGCCGCGCCGCCATGACAATTGATCTCGACTACGTCTTCTGCGGTGTAACTGCGGGGCGCGCGCATGACGTGCAACAGCACTTCATCGATCACGGTATCGCCGTCCCGAACGGTGCCATGAAAAATGCGCTGCTTCGAGCGCGCAATGTCCGCGCCGCGCGACGACACAAACACGCGCGTCGCGATCGCTACTGCTTCTGGCCCGCTGAGACGCACAATCCCGATGCCACCTTCTCCAGGCGGCGTCGATACTGCGGCGATGGTGTCCTCAGGACTCCTGGGACTCACTGACGGCAGCTTCGGGCTGCGGCGCCGCATCCGGACGCGGTCCGCCTCCGCCCCCACGACCACGACGGCCCCGGCGATACCGCCGCCTGCGGTTGCCGTCTCCAGCGTCATCAGGCCGATCCTGACGTTGACCTTCGCGCTGCTCCGTACCGTCGTTCATCGGCGCGCCATCGGCGAACTCACCGTCCGCAGCGTGCTGATGACCGTTGCCGGTCTGATGCGGCGGACGTGGTCCGCGATTATCGTCTCTGCGACCGCGACCACCGCGGCGTCCGCGTTCACGCGGCGGGCGATCTTCGCCGGCTCCCTGCTTTTCGTCTTTCGGCGCGATCACCACGAAGCGCGCGACGGGATCGCCATGACTGAACGTGCGCACGTCGGGATCGTTCTCCAGCGCAACGTGTATGATTCGGCGTTCTTGCGCGCTCATCGGCTTTGTGCGCTGCCTGCGGCCGGATTCCTTGGCGCGATCGGCAAGGCGCATTGCAAGGTCTTCCAAGGCTTCCTGCCGCCGATCGAGATACCCTTCGATATCGATCGTGATCCGCTCGCCTTCCTCGCCTTCGCCGCGCTGGATCATGCGATTGATCAGGTACTGCATCGATTCAAGGCTGCGGCCCTTCCGGCCAATCAGAATCGCCGAATCTTCCGATTCAACGCGCAGCGTAATCGCGCCGTTCTCCCCCAACTCACTCGAAATCTTCGCGTCTATGCCCATCAATTGCACGACCTGCTGCAACAGCGATTCCGACTCCGGATCCGTCGGTCCCGTGTACGGCGGGCGCGGCACGGGTGCCGGGCGCGGCGCGCGCTCGGGGCGTGGCGCGCGTTCGGCGCGCGGCGGCGGCGTCGGGCGTTCCTGACGCGGCTGCACCGGCCGAGGCGGCTGCGCCGGACGGCGATCCACTTGTTGCGGGCGATTCTGCTGCGGCTGACGTTCGCGCGGCGGACGTTGTTCTCGCTGCTGGTGGTGTTGCGGGCGCGGTTGCTGCGGCGCAGGGCGTTGCAGTTCTTCATGCCGCGGACGCTGGGGCTGTTGCGGCGCGGGGCGCGCACGCACCGGCTCCGGTCCCGGCACTTCGGTCGACACGCGCAACTTCACCGCGCGCGCGCCCAATCCCAGAAAACCCTTGCTGCCCTCGTCCAGAATCTCGACATAAACTTCGTCGCGATCGACGCCCAATTGGCTTAGCGCGTCGTTGATCGCGAGTTCGCGCGTTTTCGCGCTTACCTCAATCGACCTCATCGTCCCGTCTCTCCTTGTGGTACGCATGCAACCGCGCACTCGCGCCACCAGCCCGCGTCTCCCCAAACGCTTGTGCCGGAGCCTCCTGGCAGTGGAGGTGCAGCGAACGGCTAACCGCTACTGCGCGTCGTCGTCGGCGTACTTGCGCTCTTTGCGCTTGCGCTCCTTTTGCTCGCGCTCTACCTGTTTCTTCTTCTGCACTGCCGCGTCGTAGAAGTGCTGCCGCTTCTTCGGCACAACCTTCTCCGGTTTCGCAACGTCCTGGAAGTGCAGCACCCAACTCTGGGCAATACCCAACAACGTGCTTATCAGAATGTACAAGTTCAGCCCGGACGCCAGCGAGTAGCAGAACAGACAGAAAATGACCGGCATCACCGTCATCAGGATTTTCTGCTGCTGGTTCTGCATGGGCGTCGACATCGGCGTGAACTTCACGCTAATCACCATTGCCAAAGCACTCAGCAACGGCAACACATTGACGTATTCGAGGTGATGAAATATCCAGGGCAGTTGCCCCAGCGCTGGAATATGAAACAACCGATCCGGCTCGGACAAATCAATGATCCAGCCAAAGAACGGCGCGCCGCGCAGCTCGTACGCGCTCCACAACATGCGATACAGCGCAATGAATACCGGCAACTGAAGCACCATCGGCAAACAGCCCGCCGCCGGGTTCATGCCGTATTCCTTGTACATCTCCATCATCTTCCGCTGCATTTCCTGCGGATCGTTGCCGTACTGGGCCTTTAGCTTCTCCATCTCCGGCGCGAGCATCTGCATCCGCTTCATCGTCTTCATCTGTTTCAATGTCAGCGGAAACATCACAAGGCGCACGGCTACGGTCAGCAAGATAATGGCAATGCCATAGTTGGCATAGACGTTGTAGTAACACCAGTTCAGAATCTGCAACAGCAGCTTCGCGAACCAGTCCAGCAGCGCTGGATACTCGAAGAACTGCAACCCGGTATCGAGCGTCGGCCATGCCTTCTTGAGATTGCCAAGATGACTCGGCCCGATATAGATGTCGAAGGATCGCACAAGCGTATCGCCGGGCGAAATCTCCGTGCGTGGCACCGCAAGTCCAAACCGAAATTCCTGGGGATTCCCCAGCGCAATACCCAACCCCGTGCCTTCGGCCGGCTTCATCGCCACGATAAAGTACGCGCTGCGAATCGCAAGCCATTCAATATCCAGCATGCGCTTCGTGAAGACCAGCGCGTCTTCCTCGGGCTCCATGTTCGCAGTGCCCAGAATCTGGTTCTCACTGCCCGTCCGCCACACAAGCGCCTGCTGAATGCCTTTTAGCAAGTCCTGCGAGTTGATGTTCGGCCCCCACGTAAACACAAAGGCCGGATCCTGATCGCGCCCGAGAATGCGCGTCTCCCCTTCCGCATTCTTGTACTCGACCGTCGCATTGATCACGTGCGGCGCTTCCGTAAACGCGAACCGCTTGCGTCTCACCGCGGCGTTCGGC
>CALEZK010000123.1 GCA_937928585.1 uncultured bacterium
CCCGCGCACAAGTGGCTCGGCACCCGCGCATGCACCGCCCCCGCGCGGACCGCCAAGTCTCTCCATGCTTGAACCACCGCCTTTTTTGTCGCCAATATCATCTTCTTGCACGGGTGCGTTCCGACTCGTTCGCTCGGCTTCTGCGCCACCTGCATTGTCCATATCGGTAAACGCCACTGGATCGCAAAAACGTTCGTCGAAGTAAATGCCATCGGGCACGAACTGGTTTGACGCCTTCAGATTGGTCAGAAACTCTTCGACCGTCTCTACATTCTCGGCATAGCCCAAAACGGTGATACCGTTGTAACTCATGGGAGTCGGCGCGTTTGCCAATGCCACGAGCGGATCCATGAGACTTGCTACATTCTGGCCTGCCGGAGCGATCCCCTCAAAACCCGTGCTGGCCCATTTCTCCGGCTGAGCCCCGCCCGTATTCAATCGGCTCATGCTTGATGCCTGCGGACCAGTCGAACCTGGCGGAAGCAGCAAGGTCGTTTCCAATCCCCAAATAAGCAGCAACTTGCCGCGCGGTCGGGCATCGTTGATCTTGATCAAATCGTTGATCCATTGACGACGAGCCGTGAGCCGCGTATCCAAAGCAGTGATGGTCTGCCGATACTGATTGATCTCTGCGAGCGCTGTCTTCATGTCGTTCTCGTACTGAGAAATCCATGTCGTCGGAGATCCGGTCTTATGAGGCAGACTTGGATCGTAGGATCCGATCTGTTTCTTCGTTATGTCGATCTGACCCTGAATGATTTTGCTCTGTTGCGCCATCGCGGGGACGATCGTGAGCATGATCAACACGAGCGTCGCCACCGACAGCAGCCAGTACACGCCGGCCTCGCGGCGTCGCGCGGATTCGAGGATGCGCGGCGGAATGAGGTTGATGCCGATCGTGACCTGCTCGCAGCAGCGCAGGGCAAGACCCAACGCAACCGCGGCTTGCTCGGGATGTTCGTTTACTTCCTGCGCGCCGGGCGCGATCGCCAATCCGGCGAGCGGCTGCGCAATGCGCACCTCGATGCCGAGCTGGCGCTGCAAGTACGGAATCATGTTGCGAAGGCAGGCACCGCCGCCCGTAACTACGATGCGATTGACCGGACCACCGCCGGGTTGCGAGCGGAAGTACGCGAAGGATCGCGTAATCTCGGAGACGAGGCGGTTCAGCACGCGGCCGATGACTTCGCCGCCTTTGCCGTCGCGCGCGGCATCACCCGTCGGCGCGAAGCCGCGTTCCCGCTTGAGTTTTTCCGCCTGCGCCCATGGCATCGCAAAATCGGCTGCAATGGCGCTGGTAATGTCGTTTCCGCCGAGGTTCAGACTGCGCGTGAATCGGAATTGATTGTCGCGTTCGATAACGATATCGGTGGTGGATGCGCCCAGGTCAATGAGCGCCACGCACTCGCCGGTTTCACCAAATTCTTTTGCGTACTTGAGCCAGTTATAGGCCGCCAGCGGGCAAACGTCCACGACGTCCACCTGACGCTTGATATCCTTGATGATTTCGAGGCGCTTGTCGACAACGTCGACCTTGATCGCAGCCATGAGGACGTCATAACCGCCCGCCTCGGTGCGTTGCAGCACTTGATAATCGTGCGCGATTTGATCGAGCTGGAAAGGAATCTGCTGCTGAATTTCGTAGCGAACGATCTGCGTGACTTTATATTCGGGAACGGGAGGCAAGGTGCGTGTGCGCGTGAAGACTGACTGACCGGGAACGCCGAAGATCGTTTTCTTCGCGCGCACTTTCGCTTCTTTGAGCAACGCATTGACGGTTGCCTTGCGCGCTTCGCGTTGCGCATCTTCATCCATCGACGGTTCGATGGGGAATTCGCGCTGGTAAAACTTGGTGAGTTGGTAACCTGCCTTCGTCGGCGTCAATTCGCACAAACGAACGGCACTGGATCCCAAGTCGAGCACAAGTCTCTTGGACCGCCCCCGCTTAGCCTTGGCCATAGGACTACCACCTCCCTAGGTTGCACGGTCTACACGGCGGCTGGCACGATGCATCGTAGCGGTCCACCCCAACCGCCATGAATTCGCGCCGCTGACGCGAATTCTGCCAAACCACCCATGTTCTCAGACGACGTAAACCTTTACGAATGATTGTAATAAAGTACGGCAAAACTTGTCAACAGTAAAATGCCGCTGACAATAATTTTAGTCCTACTTCCGAGCTGTTCTCAAACTATTTTGACGCTGAGCCGGGAGGTCCGTCCTCCACAACGTCAGCCGCACACCGTATTCCGTAATCCTCGCGCGAGTTCGTCATTACGTCGTAATGGCGGCTTGCGCACCGCGCTTCAAACTGGCCCTTCAAAAATGATCCGCCGCGCAATACCCGGAAAACCTGGCCATACTCCTTCACAATATCGGTATTCCCGGGATACGCGGAATACCAGCTCGACGTCCATTCGTACACGCTCCCGGCCATATCCAGACAACCGTAGGGCGACGCATTGGCCCTGAAATGCCCAACCGGATACAGCCTGCTGCCAGGCTTGCCGGTGTTGACGTTTACGATCGTGGGATCCCAAATCTGGCCCCACGGATACTCGCGGACGTCGGTGCCTCGAGCCGCTTTTTCCCATTCAATTTCGGTTGGCAGGCGCTTGCCCACCAGCTTCGCGTATTCCGTTGCCTGTTCCCAAGTTACACCGGTTACCGGATAGTCTTCCTGGCCCTTCTTGACGACGTATTCCGGGAAAGCTTCCTTAAACTGTGCGTTCGTGACTTCGTACTTGTCCATGTAGAACGGTTCAACGT
>CALEZK010000124.1 GCA_937928585.1 uncultured bacterium
CAATCGTGCCGATGTTCACGTGCGGCTTCTTGCGCTCAAACTTTTCCTTACCCATGGTCTCGGTCACACCTCCGTTAGAAACTGCATTTTCACCGCGAACAGTATGCGAAGCGCGGCAAGGGAACTTTTTGGAGCGGTGCACAACTGACTTGCATACCGCAGCCTGCCCGGCTTCATGCCCTGAAAGAACCAAAATATGGAGCCCACGACCAGAATCGAACTGGTGACCTCCTCCTTACCATGGAGGCGCTCTGCCAACTGAGCTACGCGGGCGCTACTTAGTCAAAATTCTTAATGGAGCGGGAGACGGGATTCGAACCCGCGACCCTCAGCTTGGAAGGCTGACGCTCTAGCCAACTGAGCTACTCCCGCCCGAATTGAAATCCGAAGTTTGCATCCCAGATTTCAAATTTCATAAAAGTGGTGGTGGGAGTAGGATTCGAACCTACGTAGGCGCGAGCCAACGGGTTTACAGCCCGTCCCCTTTAGCCACTCGGGCATCCCACCGCCGGGAAAAACGGTTCTCACAATAATGCGGGTTTATGCCCAGCATTGTGCGCTTTATCGAAATCGACTGCCCAGGCCCGCCGACTGCGACTTACGTATATGATGGAGCTGGCGAAGGGTCTCGAACCCCCGACCTGCTGATTACAAATCAGCTGCTCTACCAACTGAGCTACGCCAGCGGCCTAACAAAACAAACCCCGCCAAGGGCGGGGATAAGAAGACTATAGCAAAGGGCCGCAGGGGTGTCAAGGCGATCAAATCGCATCAACTGGACACACTGTCGCCGGAAAAGCTCAAATGCGTGACGCAAAAGTCTCAACCGCAACAGGTAGGCCCTGCCACATACATCTTCCGAGGCCCAAAAAAATCAGAGGCGGTTCAATTGCAGCCCCTAAACCTTTCCCGGCGCGCCACAGCATTTCTTGAACTTTTTCCCGCTGCCGCAGGGGCATGCGGCGTTGGGAGACATGGACTGTTCTTTGGCGACGACCCCGGCGCCGGCGCGCACGTGTTTCATCACGTTGGCGGCGGGTCTCTGGGCGCGGAGTTCGGTGGCCATGAATTTCATATAGGGGTCGATATGATTGAAGAAATGCTTGTATCCCGCGCAGAGGTAGTTTAAGCCCGGTTCGCCATCCGGTGTTTCGATGAAGCGGTGCTTGGGGCATTCGCCGTTGCATGCGAAACGCACCTCGCACTCCACGCAGTACTTCGGTAGCGTCGATTTCTTTGCTTCCCCAAAAGCGGCTTGTTGTTCGGACTGCACCATGTCTGCCAGCGGCACATCCATGATGTTGCCGACTTTGAATTCGGGATACACGTAATGGTCGCAGGAATAGAGATCGCCGTTGTGTTCCATGACGAGGGCATTGCCGCAGGTCTCGGCGAAGACACAGAGACCCGGCTCCATCCCCAGCCACCCTTGCAACGCGGTATCGAAGATCTGGACGAAATAGCGTCCGACGTCCTTCTGGACCCATTCATCAAAAATCGCGGACAGGAATTTCCCGTATTGAAGCGAACGCACCGACCACGCCGAGACGCGCGCATCGCCTTCATATTCAGGCTGTACCAGAGAGAGGGTTTCTGGCGTCATCGCAATGCGTTCAATAATGGGGATGAACTGCATGTAGCGACTTCCGGCTTCCTTAAGGAAACGGTAGACCTCGAGCGGCTTTTGTTCATTGCCGCGATGCACGCAGGTCAGCGTGTTGAATTCCACGCCGTGGCGCTTCATCAAGTTAAGTCCGCGGATAACCAGATCGAAGGTGCCACGGCCGCCTTTGTCGACGCGATACGTGTCGTGAATATGCTTCGGTCCGTCGAGCGAAAGCCCGATAAGAAACTTGTTCTCCGCGAGAAAGCCGCACCAGGCGTCATTCAACAGGATTCCGTTAGTCTGCAAGGCGTTTGTAATCGTCTTGCCATTTGCATACTGCTGCTGGTATGCGACTGCCTTGCGGAAAAAATCTACGCCCAGCAAAGTCGGCTCGCCGCCTTGCCACGCGAAGTGCACCTCTGGTGAATGTTGCCCTTCGATGTACTGGCGCACGTACGATTCGAGGACTTCTTCGGTCATCGCCCAAGACTTTGTTTCCGGGTAGAGGTTTTCCTTCTCCAGGTAGTAGCAATATTTACAGTCGAGATTGCATATTGGACCGGTCGCCTTGGTCATGACGTGAAAGCCAAGGCGATTCGCAGTTGTATTCGGGCCGGCGGGTGACATCATTCTTTGCGCGGTGCGCCCTCGTTGTTATGCCGTGAACGTAGTCGGGTGGCCCCGTGGGCGTCAGCCTAGCACAATTGGGCTTTAACCACCATCTCCAGGGCTGTTAGAATTCGGGGATTTTACTGGGCGAAAGGTGTCGGCAAATGAAGCGCGCGGGTTGGATACTATTCCTTGTGATACTCGTGGTGTGCGCTTTCCTGCTGAGCATGGTTGAGTTCCAGCTTGCGCGTACGGAGCGGAAGGAAAACGTCGGTACATCCGCCGCTACCTCACAGAACCCCAATGCGCCGGAGATAGGCGATCCTGATCGCATCTATCTTCACCTCGAAAATCGCGCCGGACTCAACAGCGTTCTGGGTTGGGAATTGCGCAAACAACTCGAGTCGGCCGGATATACGCACGTTGTGCTGTTGAACGGCGCGCCCGGCCCGGACGATTTTCCTTTGCTCATGGTGGGCGTGCGGGATCAGAATACATACTGGACGCCCGTGTCAGCCGGCGGCACGCTACGCATACTCGCGAAGTATGCGAAC
>CALEZK010000125.1 GCA_937928585.1 uncultured bacterium
TATGCCTTGGAAGGCGGTAATTGGAAGAAACAGGACAAATCCGCGTATGTCCTGCTCGCCAAAACCGGCGATGGCACCTGGATAGCGGATTCAAACGGGTTGTCGCACGCACCCGCGGATTCAAAAAAGTTCGAACCCATCCGCCATTACGGCGTCAACGGGCCGCTATCCACCAGCATCACCGGTCTCGCGAAGGATTCCAAGGACACGCTCTGGGTAGGTACACCCATCGGCCTCAGCAAACGCACCGCCGACGGCACTTGGACCGGCATTCGGGGTCCGCAGGGTCTACCATACGAGGACATCACATGCCTCGCGGTCGACAAGAATGACCGCCTGTGGATAGGCACTTCCTTCGGCGTCGTTCACTATCGGCCCTATGAGGAAGGCCGCCAATGGTTCTATCGTCAGGGCAAACGCTATCTGCCCGATGACAAGGTCACCGGCATCGCTGTGAGTCCGGACGCAAACACGGTCTACATAGCAACGCCGTCGGGTATTGGCACAATTGAGGTGAAGACAACAACCTTACTCGCGCGCGCCCAAACTATCGAAAAACTCGTCAACGAACGGCATCGCCGCTTGGGCATGGTTGCAGCCTGCGTTTTGGACAACGCGGAGAATCCCACCTCCCACACGATTGGCGACAATGACAACGACGGACTCTGGACCGCCTACCATGTCGCAGCGATGTCACTCGCGTATGGCGCCACGAAGGACGAATCGGCGAAAGCTTCCGCGAAGGAAGGCATGCATGCGTTGTACATGCTTCAGAACGCGTCCGGCATACCAGGCCTTCCCGCGCGAAGCGTCGTATTTCCGGATGAAGGCGTGAAGAAGGATCCCGATAGGCCCGCCGACAAAAAACAGTGGCGTCCCACGCCGGACGGAAAGATGTATTGGAAGAGCGATACGTCTAGCGACGAAATCGACGGTCATTTCATGGCCTTCTACACCTACTTCGAACACATTGCGAAGAATGATCCCGCCGAAAAGGAACTGTGCATTAAACAGTGCCGCGAGTTAATCGACTATATCGTCGACAACAATTATCAACTGATCGACTGGGACGGCGAGCGCACGCGTTGGGGATTCTGGAACCCGGAAGCGTTGAACGGCGACCCCGGCGATTACATCGAAAACGGATTGAACGCGCTTCAGATACTTTCCTTTCTGCGCACCAGCCACTACATCACCGGTGATGCCAAGTACCTCGATCACTACAAAAAGTTGATCATGGACCACCATTACCTGAGCAACGTGCTTACCTCAAAGAAGGAGTGGCCTGACGAAAACAACCATTCCGATGATCAACTCGGTCACGTGGCATGGTATCCCTTGTTGCAAACCGAAAAGGACCCCGTCATTCTTCGCGCGTTGACGCAGGGAATCCGCAGGCACTACAGGATTGTCTGGGCGGAGAAACCAAGTTTCTATACGTTTGTATACGCGACCGTAGATCCGCACCAGGCCGACATTCCCCGGGCAATCGAAAACCTGCAGGAAATTCCAACCGACCGCCGCACGTGGGAACAAAAAAATATGCACCGCGCAGACGTTACGGTGAGTTGGCGGCCGAATCGATTCGGCAGGCCCGTGCTGACACGCGCACTACCCGCGGACGAACGTATCTTCGAGAAGTGGAACGCCGATCCCTACGTCCCCGACGATGGTGGCGATGGTCGCGTGGAAGACGATGGCGCTGCATACCTGCTGCCATATTGGATGGGCCGCTACCACGGATTCATATCGGAATCGCAGTAACAGCAATTGAAGGGCTTTACTTCTCTTCGGAGGGCGGGTTGCAAAACCCGCCTTTTCCCTTTTCTGCGGGCCGGACTTTTCGTAGTCGCGCCCTTATAAGATCGGATGTTTCCAGAACTCTTGCTTTGAAGCTTCCGGCGGCACTGCTTTCCGTCCGCATGCAGGGCATCGCGATGTCGCGTCCGTGTCGCGGTTGCGTCTTTTTAGTATGGGAAATAACGTCGCAAGCTCGAAGAGATTGATTGGAATTCCGCAGCGATCGCAGCGGCCCGTAAACGGTTGCAAAACAATTGGGTTGGCACCGGTCGGCAATAGCCGGTCTCCGCTCGCGTCACACTTCCTGATAGGAACGCCGCATCGACGTCGGCAATATCCCCAGCGCCTCGCGGTATTTCGTCACCGTGCGCCGCGCGATGTTGAGCCCCTTTGTCTTCAGCAAATCTGCGATCTTCTGATCGCTCAACGGCTTGTTCTTATCTTCTTCTTCGATCATCTTCTTGATGATCGATTGCACGCTCTTCGAGGATTGTGCATCGCCACTGTCGCGCCGAAGCCCTGGCGAGAAGAAGAATTTCATCTCGTAAAGCCCTTGCGGCGTCTGCATGTACTTACCGCGCGTCGTTCGGCTGACAGTCGCTTCGTGCACGCCAACCTTGTCGGCAATTTCCTGCAACGTCAACGGCTTGATAAACTCAATTCCGCGATCGAGAAACTCATATTGCACATCCACTATCGCGCGCGCGATTCGCAGGATGGTCTGCTGCCGCTGCTCAATGTTGCGAATGAGCCATTTGGCGGATTCCACCTTGTCGCGAAGGTACTGCTTTTCCTCACGCGTGACTTTGCCGTTGCCCATCATCTTGCGGTAATGCTCGCTGATGCGAAGCGCCGGTATGGAATCATCGCTCAAATATACAACGTATTCTTCATCAATCTTCTCGACGATCACGTCCGGCGTAACGTACTGCGCCGGTTCGGAGCTGTATTCAAGGCCGGGCCACGGATCGAGCTTCGACAAAAGGCCCTTCAGCTCTTCAACGCGCTCCGGCGTGATACGCATTTCCTTCGCAATCTTCGGTATCTGCCGGTGCTCGAGTTCTTCCAAATGCTTCGAAACGAGTACTTTCAATTCCGGAACGTCCGGATAGATAACGTCAATTTGTAGAATCAGGCACTCGACTATGTCCCGCGCCCCCACCCCGGTCGGTTCAAACCGCTGCACAAGGCGCAGCACGCGTTCGGCATCCGCTAGGGTGGCACCCGCCTCTTTCGCAATTTCTTCGAGTGAACCCGTGAAGTATCCCTTGTTGTTGATATCGCCAACAATCAACTCACCAATCGTGTAGGTAAGTTCGTCTGGCGCCGCCATGCGAAGTTGCGTCAACAACCGCGAAGTAAAGGACTCTTCCTTCGTAATGCTGTTCTGATAGTGGTCGCGCCGCTCGCCCAGGTCCGGGTTACGGGAGAAATCGGTGCCTTCTTTTCGAAAATCCCACTGGTTGGCGTAGTCGTCGAGATTAAACGCCGTATCCTCAATGGGAGCGCCATCCGCGGACCCTTCGGCTGCCGGGGGTCCCGCCTCAGCCTTGGGCTCCTTGATAAGTTGCTCAAGGACGGGATTCTGCTCAAGTTCCTGCTGCACATACTGTTCCAGCTCCATGCCAGAAAGCTGCAGGATTTGGATGGCCTGCTGCATTTTCTGGGTCAACATCAGACGCTGAGAGAGCGTCTGTGAGAGCCGGTGTTCCATGTGCATCATGCTGGAAATGTTCCCCTCTAGCAAATCGTATGCCATTATATCGCGCCCCAAGACTCGTGTCAATTGACCGTCACAACATACGGTGCTATAGTGGGTTACCGGCCCTCGTATGGGGTACGGGTGGGGAGGTCTCCCGTGATTCGCTTTTGTCTACTGGGCAGCGGTAGCAGCGGAAACGCAACGCTTGTCGATGTCGATGGCCATAAAATACTGGTTGACAATGGGTTAAGCTATAAACAACTCGAGGCCCGCACCCTCGGTGCCGGCATGACCCTCGCCGGTCTCAAGGCCATATTCGTCACGCATGAGCACATGGATCATGTCTCGGGTATCGGCGTCCTAACCCGCAAAATCGACGTGCCCGTCTATATGACCCCAGGAACCCATGCCGCCCTTCCGCAAAGCATCGGTAAACTCAACAACATCAAATACTTCGAAGCTGGCGAAGAGATTTCAATCAACGGCGCGCGCGTAGGGAGTTTCAGCGTGTCGCATGACGCCGCGGACCCGGTTAGTTTTGTCCTCGAGGCGCATGGGTTGAAACTGGGCATCGCCGCCGACATGGGGCATCCCGGGGAACTGGTGCGACAACGATTGCGGGGGTCGCACGGCCTCATCCTCGAATCCAACTATTGCCCGGATATGCTCAGCAGGGGCAGTTACCCGCCCATGATCCAGCAGCGAATCCGGGGCAGGCATGGCCACCTTTCGAATCGTGATATGTGCTCGTTGCTCGCCAATGTGCTGCACGACGCGTTGAAGGTCGTGGTTCTGGTCCACATCAGCCGCGAAAACAATACCCACGAACTCGCCCGCTCTCTGGCAAGCCAGGCAATGCGGGGTCACTGCGCGGAGTTACACGTCGCCGGTCAGGACGGCCCAACCCCGGTGTTTGAGATCCGACCGTGAAACCTGTCGCGTTTCTACGCTCGGAAGCGGTACATCGGGTGTTGGAGCGTGCGTCAAAAGCTGCCGAAATGCCGGTGAGTATTCATCACGTAGACAACGAAATCGAAGGGCCAAAACTCGCCGGCGCGGGGGCTTGCGCCGCCTGCCGCTATGTCGCGCAACAACCCGGTGGTAAGGACGCATGCAAAGCGTCCCGTGTGCGCAATAGCAGCTTTGCCCTCGCAATGAAACGGCCCGCCACCTTCCTCTGCCATATGGGATTTGCCTGCGTTTCGGCGCCGGCGCTTCCCTCTTGTGGCCAAAACTTCGTGCTGACGATGGGGCCATATTGCCCTGCCGAAGCCCCGGAAACCTTGGTTGATGACGCATTGCGGGGCCTTGCGGCGTTGGGCCATCGGGAAATGCCGTTCTTTCCGGTCCCACTCGCGGATATTTCCCCCGCCGGAAAGGAGAGCGTGCCCGCCTTGGCTGAATGGGTCGTCGAGTCTCTGGAAGTCGCATGGCGAAATCTCCAACACGAACAAGCAC
>CALEZK010000126.1 GCA_937928585.1 uncultured bacterium
AGCTTCTCCTGTGCAGTGCACGACGAAGGCCCGCCCCACAACTGACCGATAATCTGTTGCGTGCTTTCGATAAACAGTGGGGAACCCGATGATCCGGGTTCTGTTACGCCAAGGCCGGGCCGCCACGTGGATTGGTGATACCGCTCGCGGGGGCGGGAACTTAGCAGAGAGTTCGCCACGTTCGTGACATCACCGAAGGTTAACCGTTTGAAGTCACCGCTGGGGTGATGCACACAGGTGGTGGGCGTTCCTATACCCGCGGCTGAGCTTGTCCAGCCAAGATAATTCACGCCGGCTGGCGGATTATTGTTCAGGCGCATCAAAGCAAAGTCAGTTCCAGTACTGGCATTGTTTGTCGCCAGCATTGTCGCTCCGCCTGTAGTTCGCGGAACGGACAGCAGACTCGGCGGCGCGCCATTGCAAGACGCCGTCTGATACAGCCAATATACTTCAATATTGGAAGCGGCGCTCTGATTGGATACGCAGTGGTTGGCGGTCAGGAAGTAGGGAACCGTGGTGCTGTCGTCCGTGTCGGCAAGGAGGCTGCCCGTGCACCAGATACTTCCTGCTGAACCGATGCTGCCAACGCCCGCGACGCCCTTCGCCACTTCGGACCAAGAGGAATAGCATGTAATGTCGAGATTACAGTTGCCCGCGCCTTTTGCCATTGTCAGCGCGCCGAACTCAATATAGTTGTGCGTGACCCGATCAATTGTGAGTCGAACGTTCGAGCGATTGGCGCTACGCGGAACATAACACTCTACGACGACGGATTCGCCGAACACGGTGGCGCTCCACAGGTCGGTGGCATCTGGCGAAGGTCCGAAATATGGGCCGTAGGCCTCGCCGGCATCTTCGCCGTTATACACGACGACGCGCGCGCCCGCGGGCAACGAGATCTCCGCAAAATGGACACGCATACCAAGCGCGTCGGGCGACATCATCGCAAACGACCACAACGATCCATCCGCGACCTCCACCCAGGAACCATCGGAAACATTGTCACCGTCAATTACGATCGGCGATTCCAGATCGACAAAGACACCGATTCGCGTCGCGCCTTTACTGTGCTCGGCGCTCTCCTGATCCTCTTGGGCCACTTGTGCCCAATCAATTTCCGGAAGGACGACGCCGCCTCGGGGTACGACAGATTTCGTCACGCTGACGGGGGTGGGCGAGTCGGGCAGCCAATTGAGGTCTGGCGCGGTCGATTCTCCCAATTTCTCGACGGGGGGGAGGTCCCAATTCTTCTTGCGAATGCCCAGCGCGCTCAGTGCTTCATCATTCAAGAGGTTACCATCACCATCGCTGTATAGATCGATCAGAGAGCCATCATCACGTTTAACGTGATAGCCGGTAACAAATTGGGATGGTTCGGTGGCGGTACGTTCGCTCCAGGTCAGGAGCACCGTGTGACTGGCGGCAGGGTATCCCTTGGCCTCCAAATAAGTGGCGGCTTCCGGAAATTGAGGCTCGGAACAGGTATTGCAATCGTCGTCCGCGATTGCCCCAAGAGAAACAAACGCAAGGGCAAGTACACAGGCAGCTACACGCATTACTTCCATCCTGTAAGCAGCCCACAGCGCGGGGCGAATCTTCCCGGCAAATTCGGCGCTCAAGCCTTTGCCTTTAATTCTACCCGATGCCATAAGGCACGTTACGCCCCCTGGGGGATGGAGTACGTCTATTTAAGGGCACGGGGCGTTGCACATTTTGCGCTGGGGCGAGGGTGAAACGTGAGTTACAAGACGAGGGGTAATTGGTTAACGTATTATATTGTAACATGT
Source organism: uncultured bacterium (assembly GCA_937928585.1). Taxonomy (GTDB): domain Bacteria; phylum Hydrogenedentota; class Hydrogenedentia; order Hydrogenedentales; family SLHB01; genus JABWCD01. The sequence goes on from CALEZK010000126.1 coordinate 1,788, forward strand.
TCTGCTGCAATTATTTAAGGAGGTGAGGTGTTGCGATGTGGAGAGGTGGTTTCCTGAATTTACCATAGTTTGCATAAGCCAAAGCGCCAGCGCCGCTATCGCTTTGCCGGCGCACTCCACAACAGAAGGGCTTTCCGAATCGATGCGGTAGTGTTGATTCCGCTTTTGCTGTCGCCTTGCGGGCCTAGTTGTAGCAGCAGCCGGGGTTACCAGCCATCCGGCATGGTCACGTAGTACCCCGCAATACGGCCACCCCCTTCGCGGATTTCGTAATCGACGATAAGACGAACCTTGCTGGCGACCTGAACCGAACAGGGGTAGCTGCCGTCGGGGATGGCGCTACCGTCGGCGTTGTACTGGTAGCAGCGAACGCGCTGGTCCACGTCCCAGTGGAGAAATGTCGGGTCCGAAGTCTTGACCGCGCACACCGAGACCATGCGCTGGTCGCTGTAGATGAGTGTGGGGGTTTCGCCGTGAAAGTCGAACTGCGGCGGGGAAGGGTATCGGGCGCTCTGGACGTTTGTCTTCTGAGGCGTTGACCACGACTTACCGCGGTCTTTGCTTTCCGTTACCCAGAAGTATCCGTCGGAATTTGCGATGTTGTTTCGCGAAATACCTATGATGTGCTTCGGGGCGAGTTCGATAGCGTCCCATTCGTCACCGACAAATCCGTCCGTGTCAGGTATTGCAAAAGTTTCCCAGTTCTTGCCGTTATTGTAGGACATGGCGGCCAAGGCGCCATTGCCCGGGGCGATATACAGCGGAAGCAGCACGTCGCCATTGGAGAGAACAACCGCGCCCGATCGCGTGCGCGTATTTGTGACGCCCAACGGATCGGGAGTGGACCACGTCTTACCGCCATCGCCTGGGATACTTCGTCTTTAGTGTATGTGTTGTACGAAAGCAGCAACTCGCCGTTTGGCATTTCTACGATGCCAACGTTACGGTCATCCACGTCGGGTTCATCGACAATGACCTCCGGCGCCGACCAGGTGCGCCCCTTATCGGAGCTCTTCGCGAGCATGATGCGGCCTTCCGCGGAGTACATGTGTTCAGTGCCTTCCCGCCAGACGCAATAAAGCGTGCCGCTCGCGCCGGTGGTAATCCAGGGCCAACCGGGATACTTGCCGTCGTAGATAATCACGTCCGGTTTCGAGCGTTGGAACGCTGGTGCCTGCGCGACACCGAATTGTGGCGCCAGGATGGCGCTGGCCGCGCTGTAGGCGAGAAAACTTCTTCTAGTAACCATGACGACTCCTCTACGTGGATGTCCGGCATTATACCCATCGTTCGCATCGATGGCGCACTTCCGGCTACTATAGACAAGGGAGTGGCGCGAAGGCGCGCCTAACAGGGGATTGTTAGCATGAGCGGGCCACGCATCGCAGGGATAATTCCATCGCGCTACGGTTCATCGCGGCTGCCGGGCAAGCCGTTGAAGCCAATTTGCGGAAAACCGATGATACAACGCGTCTACGAGCGCGCGCGTCTTGCGCGGTACTTGACGGAGGTTACCGTTGCCACGGACGATGAGCGCATTGCGCGGGTTGTCGAGGCATTCGGCGGGTCGCATGTTATGACCTCTCCAGAGCACCCTAGCGGCACCGACCGGCTGGCCGAAGCGGTTCAGCAACTCGACGTCGACATTGTAGTGAACATTCAGGGCGATCAGCCTTTTCTGGATCCGCTGATGATCGAAGAGGCGGTTCAACCACTCCTCGACGAACCGGACTTACAGATGGTCACGCTGAAACATCCAATCGCCCGGGAAGAAGATTTGCAGGACCCTGCCGTAGTCAAAGTAGTGACCGACCTTCGCGGTAACGCACTCTATTTTTCGCGGTCGCTCATACCGTATCCTCGGCAGCACGTGGGGCAGAAGGTATACGAGCACGTCGGTCTTTATGTATATCGCAAGTCGTTCGTGCTGACGCTTGCGGCATTGCCGCCGACGCAACTTGAACTTACGGAGTCGCTGGAGCAATTGCGCGTGCTTGAAAACGGATACACCTTGCGCGTCGTTGAGACAAAAGTTCACGACAACGTGTTTAGCGGGTTTAGTGTTGATACAGAGCAGGACCTGATGCGCGCGGAGGAGATGTTGCAAGAGCGGGGAATGGAATAGGCATGCCGGTCAACACTGCTTTGCTGGATGCGCTGGAAACCGATCTCGATTCCGTTGTACGCGAGCGTATCGAAAAGACCGCGCAACTCATCGTTGCCGCGAAGGAAAAAGGGCGAAACGTTGCCGTGATTTCAGGCAGCGGCCCGAATGTCCACGAAGGCGTCACCACCTTGCTCGCGGAGCTCATGCGCGTCGGCATCGTGGACGCTATCAGCACCAGCAGTGCGGTCATTGCTCACGAGATGGGCGGAACGCTCGATAAAGTGAAACGATGCGCCGGCGCGCCGCTCGGTGTGAATACCGCGTGGCTGCCGCGCGGCGGCGAATTCGAGCTTACCGAAATGGACGCGGCATCGCTCGCCG
>CALEZK010000127.1 GCA_937928585.1 uncultured bacterium
ATACATTAGCCACGTTAGGAATGCTCCGCTCTGAGGCGGCAGCCACTCCGGCGAATATCGAAGTGGATGTTCGCCAGTGTCCCGCCAGTCGGCAAAGAAAGTCTCGATGGCAACGTTTACTTCATGTCCATCATCTAGGTCGTGGTGGTCCAGTAGCGCGGCGTATGTCGTGGCGGTGACATCGGCATCGGAAGGAATTGCCAGGCGAGCGGGGAAATATGACAAGTTTACTGGAGCACGATTTCCACCAAGGACAGGTCCACGAAGCATCGCAAACAGTCCAGTTTCGAGGGCTGATTGCCTTTCAGTGCTGTTCGAATCCAGCGGCCAGAATCCGAATGTTCCAGCGTCGGGACTGCTGGGCGCGGATTCAAATTGCTGCAGGCAGGAGATTGCGCGTTGGCGCATGCTTCTTACAGTAGAGAGTTCATCGCCATCCAAGCCAAGTATGTCCCCATTTTCTGTACGAATCGTGCTTAACGCATGATGAGCAAAAGCCACGACAAAGGGGCTCACGTCTGGGATGCGGTAATTTGGCGCGTTTCGAAAGTGAAATACCTGAGGCCAGTTGCCGATAAAATCGCTTTTGCCGGGAATGTTTACGTCGTGCCTTGTTTGGGTGCGGTCCAGAAAAACAATCGCGCGACTTATGGCATCGTCCTGTTTCGGGCATCCCGAAACAAGCAGAATACATGCGGTCCACGCAAACGCGGAGACAGTGGTGGATTTATTCTTTGGATTCGCTCCGCTTACCGATGCGCACGATGTAGACCTGATCGAGAATGATGCCTTTTTCATCGCCAACCGTTTCTTGGTTGTAGCCGATGCCGTTGGTCTTCTTCTGGGCCGACCAATATTTTAAATGCGTAATTTTCCCGGTATCATCTCGGACCCAATCCTGGAATATACAGGAGTGGCCAGAGCCGTTACCCCGCCAGAACTGTACAAAATCACCCGGCCGTGCTTCGTCGAGATTTTTTACCTCCTGCCCTATCCCAAAAGTTAGCACAGCATTATGAATGCATCGTTTATTGCCGTCGCTTCCAAACCAGAGAAACTGAAATCGCTTAACTTCTTCCTCGGTCCAGGTGTGAAGGGCCTTTTCTTGCGAATCATTATTGTACTCATCGATCGCGCGCATGAAGACTTCCCAAGTGATGCCGCTACAATGACATCTCCCTTGCGCATCGCCGGTTGTTACTAATTTGCCATTGTACTTCACGTCACTGGTAACACCCTTCCACGCGCCCTGCTTGGGCCAATAGTAGGTGTGGGTGCCGTCGGTAGGGTAGGACTCCGCGATCCGAAGTACGCAATGGGCGAATCGGTCGGCATCTGGCAGTGGGGGCGGTTCTTGCGCATAGGCTTCAGGAATCCTCATCAATAGGGCGCACGCAATAGTACCGACAACTGCCAGCCTCGTCTTAGACATAAAGATCATTCATAAAGTCGATTAACACGGTCTCTGTCATCTCGTCCGGGATGATATCTAGAATCGTGTTTAGCATGGCCATTTTTTCCGGCAAGTTGGTGCCGTCAATGCCAACCATCGCTGCAAGATCGCCGAGAGAGCCTTCGTTTGTGTCCCGAACGAGTGCTTGGACCTGTTCGCGAATCAGCGCGCTGTTGATCGCGTCCGGATTCGCTTTCACCTCCGCTACCGATTCACGCAGATCGGATAGAAATGGTTCGACTATCGCTGCTGAATTCAAATTAACCGTGATATGCAAGTGTGGAGGGGAGCCCCCGATCGAAAATTGTGGTTGCAGATACCAGTTCCGATCTTTCATCGCATCGGCCAACTCGTAAATATTGAAGTCGTCTGACGCTATAGAGTACATGCACATATGGGGTTCGCCCAGCACGCGCAATCCCGGTATTTCCCTGATTCCCGCGATCATGCGTTTGGTTGTGTCCATGACCGATTGAACGATTGCTCGGTAACCCGATTCACCTTGGTAGTTCAACATCGCCCAGGCGGCAGCCATCGGTCCGCCAGATTTTGTGCTGAGTATCGTCGGGTTGATGAGCGCATACGTAGTGGAAGCTGCGCAGGCAAAAATCTGGTGCCGGCGCAGCGATTTGTTCCGATACATCACAACACTGGCGCCCTTGGCGCTGTAGCCATACTTGTGCATGTCCGCCGACATTGAGGTGACCCCCGGAACGCTGAAGTCGAAGGCCGGTAGGTTGTAACCCATGCGCCGCATGAAACTGAGGTGTATTCCCCCGACACATCCGTCTACATGACACAGCAAACCTTTCTCTTGGGCCAATGCCGCGATGTCTTCTATTGGGTCTATTACGCCGTGTGCATAGCCCGGTGCGGAACCGACGAGTAGGATCGTGTTCTCGTTTATCAAGCCACGCATGGCGTTAACGTCTGCCCGGTACGTCACGGGATCGAATGGCGCGACAACCAGTTTTACATCGAAATACGCCGCCGCCTTGTGAAAGGCGCTATGGGCCGTTCTTGGAACGATAAACTCCGGATGCTTGATATGTGGCTTGGTTGCTCTAGCATGGTCACGCGCCGTCTTTATCGCAAGCAGAATGCTTTCTGTACCACCGGAGGTGAGATTCCCCACAACCTGGTCGTCGCCGCGGACCAAATTGATCAGCATCCGAACGACATCAGTCTCCAGTTTTACGAGGCTCGGATAAGCGGTTGGGTCCAGTGCGTTCTCCGAGAGGTACATCAGGTAACTCGCTTTTGTGACGTCGTCGGCTTCCTTTCCAGGATCGTATGTGTACGCAAGCACTCGACCAGATTGCCAAGCGAGGTCTCGTTGCTTGAACGACGCAAGCAGTTGTAGAATCTCGTCCTTGGAGCGACCGTGCTCTGGAATATGCATACCCCCTCCGATTGGCTGGTGAGAAAACTGAGTTGTTAGGCGGCGCGTAGTATGCAAAGCCATTAGCCTTTCGTCAACTGGAGCATATTATGTCAGTTCCCGCGTTGGAAGATCTCGACAAGCAGACTCTCTTGCATCCTTTTACTTCGATTGCGGAGCACCAAGTGAACGGCCCCCATATTTTTGCGACAGGGAAGGGTATTCGTGTAACGGACAGCCGCGGGCTGGAGTATATCGACGGCATGGCCGGTCTGTGGTGCGTGAACGTAGGGTACGGCCGCGCCGAGATTGGCGACGCGATGGCCGCTCAAATCAACGCTCTCTCGTACTTTCACTCCTTCATGTGCGCGGCGAACGAACCCTCGATTTTGTTAGCCAACCGGCTATCGAATTTGTTTCCTGGCGAAAGCAAGAAGGTTTTCTTTGGGTGCACCGGCTCCGATGCGAACGACACACAAATTAAACTCGTTTGGCAATATAACAATCTGCTTGGCAAGCCACACCGGAAGAAAATCATTTCGCGACAGGGAAGCTATCACGGCGTGACTGTGGGCGCGGCGAGCATGAGCGGCCTGCCGCATCTTCATGCCCATTTCGACGTGCCGCTCGACCGGTTTTTACACACCGCAAAGCCCCATCATTACTGGGGAGCTGAACCGGGCGAGAGCGAGAGAGAATTCAGTGCCCGCCTTGCTGCTGACCTGGAGTCGCTTATCGTACGCGAAGGCCCGGATACAGTCGCCGCATTCATTATGGAACCGGTTATGGGTGCGGGAGGCGTAATCCCTCCTCCCGAAGGCTACTTTGATGCGGTTCTTCCCGTGGTGAAAAAATATGGATTGCTGCTTATATCTGACGAAGTCGTTTGTGGATTCGGGCGCCTGGGACGTTGGTCAGGTGCGGAGTATTTCGGTTTCACACCGGATCTCGCCACATACGCGAAAGGTCTTACGAGCGGATATGCGCCGCTGTCGGCCTGCGTAATTGCGGATCACGTTTGGCAGGTCTTTAAGGACGCATCCTTGGAGGCCGGGCCTTTCGGTCACGGCTACACCTACAGTGCGCATCCGGTATGTGCCGCTGCCGCAATGGCAAATCTCGACATAATCGATCGCGAAAATCTTGTTGCGCATGCGGAGATTGTGGGAATGCACTTCCAGCAACGATTGCGCGAAAAGTTCTCTAGTCACCCGCTCGTGGGGGAAGTGCGCGGCATCGGACTCATTGCCGGTATTGAGATCGTGGCCGACAAGAAACGAAAACAGCCCTGGATTCTTAAATTGGCGTTAGCCCGTCGCCTCAGCAACCACGCCCGTGCGCATGGCGTGATTTGTCGCCCGATTTACAACACGATTGCGTTTTCGCCACCCTTGATCGTTACGATTGACGATGTCGAGGAAATTATCGATCGATTCTCTC
>CALEZK010000128.1 GCA_937928585.1 uncultured bacterium
TTTTATCTGCAGCCAGACGAACTGGTCTCCGGCGATGTTCGCGGGGTCGCAGTCGCGCCGGATGGACGGGTCTGGGCGGGAAGTTTGGGCGGGGTGACCGTATTGAGCAACGGCATACGTATGGCGGGGTACACCCCTGCGCAAGGGTTGCCGAACAACGAGGTGCGCTGCATCACTTACGGTCCGGATGGACGTTTCTGGATTGGCACGAACCTTGGCGTGGTTCGTTTCGATGAATCGACCGGGGATTGGTCACTCCGACATTCGCGGCGTTGGTTGCTGAGCGATGAGGTTCGGGATATCGCATTTGACGCGAACGGCACCGCCTGGGTAGCGACGAAGCTTGGGGTCAGCGCGATAAAGCGTCGGACCATGACACTGGCGGAGAAGGCTTCCTACTTTTTGGAGGTCCAGCATGAGCGGCATGTGCGCGAGCCATGGATAGTTGAAAAATGCCGATTACGCACTCCCGGCGATCCTACGACTTGGGAGCCGGAGGACGACGACAACGACGGTTCGTATACTGCGTACTACATGATTCAGGAGAGCTACCGGTACGCAGTGACGAAAGATCCGGAGGCATTGGCGCACGCGAAAAAGGCTTTCGACCTGATCGAGTTTTTGCAGACGGTCACGGAGACATCCGGTTTCATGGCGCGGACCGTTGTGCCTTCGACGTGGACAGCGATGCACGACATGAACGAGACGTTTAGTGACGAACAACGCGCTGAGCGACGCGTTCGCGATCCGCGATACAAGCCGGTCGAGATACGGTGGCGGCCCTCTGCGGACGGGAAGTGGCTTTGGAAAGGCGATACCAGCTCCGACGAGATTACGGGGCATTTTTACGGATTTTTGATGTACCACCAGCTTGCGGCAGACGAGAATGACAAGAAGCGCGTTGCGGATTTGGCCCGGCGGGTAATGGATTACATCATAGACGGTGGGTTTAACCTGCGAGATACAGATGGTGAGCACACTCGCTGGGGCGTGTGGTCGCCGGAGAAACTTTTGGGCGATCCCGATTGGCGCGCCGAGCGCAATATCAATGCGACTGAACTTTTGATGTTTCTGAAGGTAACGCACTACCTGACAGGGGACAGCAAATACCAGCGTTATTACCATCGATTGATCGAGAGCGATGGTTATGCCGAGCTTGCCCGGCGTTCCAAATCTTATCATCCTTCCGAGCGAACCCATATAGACGACGAACTACTGTCATTCACTTATCCCGGTTTGTTCACCTGCGAGACCGACGCGAAGTTACTTGCGATTTATAGAGAAAGCCTGGATTGGTGGTACAAGGGGCTTGCGCGGGATGAAAGCCCCCACTTCAATTTCACTTACGCGTCTTGCGGCGGAAAAGATTTCAATCTAGAGGATAGTGTGGCGTTTCTCCGTGATGCGCCGCTGGATTTGATCGAATGGACCGTAGACAACTCGACTCGTGAGGACTTGCGGCTTGTGCGCAGTCCTGAGATCGATCCTTTGCAAACGGATCGCATACTCCCCGCAAGCGAGCGCGCGGTTATGCGTTGGGACAAGAACCCGTGGATGGCGGTCAATGGATTTGGCGGAAGCTCGGAGTCATGCGCGAGCTACTGGCTGAAACCGTATTGGATGGCACGGTATTACGGGTATATCGGCGCGCCGAAGCAGTGAGTGGATGTGCTTATGTTCATACAACACCGTATGGGCGCACGTTCTTTCCTTTTACTTGTTGTCTTGCATCGCCGAGATCTTCGCGCGCGGCATTCATCAATGCGCGCAGTCTATCTACGACGTCCGGATGATCCTTGCTTACGTCCTTTTGTTCGCCAACGTCGATGCTGAGATCATAGAGCGCTTCGTAGACGTCGGCATCGGGGGGGATGGTGCGGCCTGCATCGCCGCGTCGCATCTCGAGGCGGAGTTTCCAGTTTCCGTTTCGAACACCGTGAAGATCGTTTTGACTGTAGTAAAAGAACGTTTCCCGTGGCGGCTGATTCGCTGCAGTGCCAGACAGAGAAGGGAAAATATCCTTGCTGTCGATGATGCGATCGGAGGGAAGGGCGGCTCCTGCCAAGGCGGCAAATGTGGCATATAGATCGAAGTTTGCGGCAATGTCTCGACAGACCGTTCCGGCTGGAATTTTTCCCGGCCACCGCACGATACAGGGAACGCGGACGCCGCCTTCATAGGTCGTGCCTTTGCCATTGCGCAACGGGGTTGCGTGGCCACCGCGTTCACCCTGCGTGAGCCAGGGGCCGTTGTCGGTGGTGAAGACCACGATGGTATTGTCATCGATTCCCTGCTTTTTCAACGTATCGAGGATTTCCCCAACACTCCAGTCGATACATTCGACAACGTCACCGTAGAGTCCGCCCTCCGATTTTCCTTTCCATTTCTCGGAGACGAACAACGGGACGTGGGGCATGTTATGCGGCAGGTAGAGGAAGAAGGGCTTTTCCTTGTTCTTCTCGATGAACGAAATGGCTTCCTGCGTATAGCGCTCGGTCAGGGTTTCCTGTACGGCGGGTTCCTCGATGGTCTCTTCACCACGCATCAGGGGGGTTGGTTTCATGTCATTGCTGTAGGGAATGCCGTAGTAATAGTCGAAACCGTGACGCGTGGGAAGAAACTTTGGAAGATGTCCGAGATGCCACTTGCCGATGCATGCCGTCGCATATCCTACTGATTTGAGCAGTTCGGGGAGAAGGACCTCATCCTCGTGAATGCCGCATTTTGAATCCGGAAAGAGAACCAGACCTGTACGATTTTCCGATGGTTCACCGCGTGGGGTTAGGGCCATGCCCACGCGTTGGGGATAACACCCGGTGAGCAATGCAGCGCGCGAGGGCGTGCAGACGGGTTGGGCGTAGAAGTCGGTTAGGCGCACGCCTTCGGCGGCCATTTGATCGATGCGCGGTGTTTTGATGCGGACGGCACCATAGCAGCCCAGGTCGGCATAGCCCTGGTCGTCCGTGTAAATGACGATGATGTTTGGGGGGCGGGTACTATTGTTCGCCGACGCGAATTGACCGCATAACGCAGCGCCCACGCCGACCATGCTTGTGCCCAGGAAGTTACGACGTGTTATTTCGCTCTGATGACTCTGCATGTCCCTCTCCCCCGCTACACCTCTCCGCGACAGCCAGATGTCTGCCCGTCGTCCCGTGATTTTTCCAATAGTAGCGCAACCACACCGTGCTTTGTCAGTCCTGCTGGTGGGTCGTCCAGAAGTTCGAGGCGCGTCCAGGCCCAGTACCAATCCAGGGATTTTATGAGTATGGATTGGAGGCTTCGGGGATTCGACGTGCGTTGCACGTAACGTGCGTACCAGCCTGCCGTGGATTCCTGCCATGCGCGCATCCATACGATCTTGAGTCCGGAGGGCGCGATAAGACGCGCGTTGAGGGACTCCGTGTTGTAGTAGCGGCTGAAGAATACCCTGCCGTCTTTGTCCGTGGATTGATGGCCATACGGATCGGCGTTGACCCACAGCTCATGGTAATTGGGGAGCAGCGGCACGGTCAGAAAGAGCTGCGCGCCGGGAGAAAGAACACGGGCGATATCTCTCATGCAGCGCGTGTCGCCGTTGTCACCGATGTGTTCGAGGGCGCTGATGCTGAAGACGAATGAGAATGATTCGGAAGGAAACGGCAATGCGCATCCGTCACACTGAACGGCTTTAAGATAAGAGGATTTGTGAAGGTATGTTTTCAATTCCATCAAGGGATGAAAGGTAATATCTGTAGCGCAGCGGAGTTTCGAGTTATGCCTTGGCGCCAGCAGCGTTGCGAGTTTGGGGCTGCCTACATCGAGTGTGCGGCCGTTG
>CALEZK010000129.1 GCA_937928585.1 uncultured bacterium
GCTTATCGTCGGCGGACCATTAATGCTCGGCTACTTTGCCTGTGTCCTTCGCGCTGCCAGAGGCGGTACTGCCGATTTTCCTGAGCTGTTCTCCGGCTTCCAACGCTTCTTGCCGGCATTCCTCGCTAACTTGATTATCGGTATTTTGTCTTCTATCGGCTTTGTTCTCTGTATTCTGCCTGGTCTCTTCGTCGGCATGATCTATTCTTTGACGTATTTCTACATGCATGACAAGAAGCTCGACTTCTGGCCGTCCATGGAAGCCAGCAGGCAAACGGTGATGAGTGCCATCGGCGCTTGGATACCGCTTTACCTGGTCGTGATTGCGCTGGTGGTCGCTGGCATCATTTTGTGCGGCGTCGGTGCGCTCATTACGGTTCCCATCAGTGCGGTGATGCTTGCGCTTGCCTACGATCAGGTTTCCGGCGGAGGCACGTCTTATGCCGAACCAATCCGGGACGAATATGCAGCTTAATTCCTGATCTCGCGCAAGAAGGCGCATCATCTAAGTCGTCAGGCGCTGGTCCTGTATTCGCAGGGCCAGCGCCCATTCTTTCTAACTTCGATAATTGGCAGCTTGCCATCCCCGTCGCCACTGAATACCATACGCACCATGTTTGCCTTTCTCAGGGGAATCGTTGCAAGGAAGCCCGCCGGAACCATTGAATTGGACGTCAATGGCGTTGGCTATGCTGTCAGCGTGCCGGACGGCGTACATCGTCGGCTCGTCGTTGGTACCGAAGCGACCCTCCAGACTTATTGTCACATTCGTGAAGACGCCTTTCAGATCTTCGGGTTTCTGCGGGACGAGGAGAAAGCACTCTTCATGACCTTGCTCTCCATCTCGGGAGTAGGACCCAAAGTCGCGCTCACGGTTCTCTCGGGCATGAGCGTCCAACAGTTTGCGCGCGCCGTGCTGGACAGTGATGTCACCGCGTTCACCCGTATAAGCGGCATTGGCAAGAAAGGCGCCCAGCGCATCATTCTCGAAATGAAAGCGAAGCTCGGCCAGGATGCCGAACTGGGTGCCATTCTCGGCGAAAACGAGGCCGCATCGGATGAATCGGACGATGTCGTCGCCGCGCTCTGTTCCCTGGGATGTACCATAAACGAGGCAAAAAAAGCCGCTGCCGCTGCCCGAAAGAAACTTGGCGATACCGCAACCGACGAAGAACTCGTCAAGGCTGCGCTCCGTTCCATGGCAAAGGTGTAATGCATGTCAGCCGATGAAATTCTGAGTGGCGGGCCGGTCGGCGACGACGGCGAATTCGACGACAAGATCAGGCCGCAGCGGCTCGACGATTTTCCGGGTCAAGAGCCGATAAAAGAAAAACTGCGCATCGCCATACTAGCGGCAAAGGCACGCAAGGAACCGTTAGACCACCTACTGCTCTCCGGCCCGCCAGGTTTGGGTAAAACTACACTGGCGCGCATCATTGCCAATGAAATGGGCGTGGACTTCAAGTCAACCTCCGGCCCGGTAATCGAGCGGCAAGCTGATCTCAGCGCAATTCTTACGGGATTGGAAGAGTTTGACGTCCTGTTCATTGATGAGTGTCATCGGCTAAATCATGCCGTCGAAGAGACTTTGTATTCCGCGATGGAAGATTTCGATGTCGACATCATGCTCGGCAAAGGCCCTACGGCACGTTCGCTCAAGATCGGGTTGAAACCTTTTACCCTGATTGGCGCTACCACCCGTTCAGGATTACTTACGCCGCCGCTCCGCGCGCGATTCGGCGACACATGTCGCTTCGAGTTCTATTCACCGGAAGAACTGGAAGCAATCGTGCAACGCTCCGCGCGGATTCTAAACGTACCTGTAGACGGAGACGGCGCATTGGAGATCGCCGCGCGCTCGCGCGGTACCGCGCGCATTGCAAACAGGTTGCTTCGTCGCGTTCGTGACTACGCACAGGTCAAGGGCGATGGCACCATTTCCAAATCAATTGCGGATGCGGCGCTGCGCTTGCTGCGAATCGACGAACTCGGTTTGGACGATATGGACAAGCTCATCGTGAAAACGATTATTGAAAAGTTTGGCGGCGGACCAGTCGGTTTGTCATCGCTGGCAGTCGCCATTGGCGAAGAAGCACAAACCTTGGAAGAGGTTCACGAGCCATTTCTCATCCAAATCGGCTTCATGAAACGCACCCCCCAGGGCCGAGTCGCCACCCCGCTTGGCTACCGCCATTTTGGCCACACCCCCCCGCAATCACCGCAACCACAGCTTTTCTAGTACGGGCCAGCCACGCAGATCCACACCTTTTCTTGGTTTTGTCTGTCCTTTTAGTCTTTTGGCGACATGTACTTACGAAGATTTCATGCAACTTTTTCGATGCGCATAGGATTAATGTCTTGTATGGAAGGTGATCCCGTTTTGGGGAACATCATTTCATGGTTCGGTGTTTGTGACGTGGTAAGTAAAACGTCGTAAACGAAATGAACCGGCGAGGTGTCTTAACAGACATAAATGCCGGAACGAAGTAAGACTCGGTAAAAAGGGACCTATGAGACTCTCGACAGCAGTACAGAAACAGTTGGCACGGTTCGATGGACGAATCGTCGATCTATTCGGGGACTCCGACGGCAACGCCGGAGTTAGGACGATGCAACAAGTCACAAATGCTCGGCGGCACGAACGCTACCAAGTCCCCATCGCGGCATGGATTGAATTCCATGGCGACGCGGAGACGCGTGGCACGGTCTCGCGAGACGTGAGTGCCGAAGGCGCGCGCTTCAGCAGCGTTCGCCCCATGCTCGCCGGCGAACCCGTCATTGTTCGCATGCAACTCGGACGCGGTGCCCAGATCGTCGAATGCAAGGGCCGTGTCGTTTGGACAAAACAGATGCCAAACCGCCTGCACGATTTTGGCGTGCGGTTTGTTGATTTGGACGAAGACGAGCAGGGCGACCTGCTTGGCCACTTGCACGCGAGGATTAACACGGCAGCATACGCCGCAATGTAATCGCGCACGCGAGACAGCAGCTCTCATTGGCGCATGCAACCTCAGGGTGCCGATGAAAAATAAACCGGGGACGCTCCGCACAGAGCGTCCCCGGGGCTTTTAGAAGCTATCCGGCGAAACGTCTCGCTACTCCGATGACGGAGCCCCCGGCGCCGCACTTGCAGCAGGCGGCGCCGACTGTGTCGCGGGCGATGCATACGGCGTAACCGAGGTGCCATCCTCATCTTCCATCGCGAGAAATGCGTCCATGGCAAACCCGGCTGCAATCAGCGCAGCCGCGATGATAAACCCCGCTGCTATCCAAACCTGAAACATACGCTTCAGGCGTCGTTCACGGTCCATGTCGATATTGTAGGGGTTCGATTTCTCGTTCGGCGTGTTCTTCGGGTTTTCATCGGGCATCGCGCAGGTTTCCTAGGTTTTGGAATTGAATCGTAGCTTCCCCGGAACGGAAAGGCAATGGCAGGCCAACAATGCAGTAAGTTGCCCGAGAACCGTCCAACACGGGGTTGCGTTGAGCAGTCGTCCAATGTACTCTAATCCAATGCTGTACTCGGGTTTGAGCATGGTTTGGCGGCGCGCGGCGCTAGCGCTCGCGGCTGTATTTCTCGTCGCACCGGCGTACGTCGTTGCCGACCCCAGCCCCTTCGAGGCCCTGCAGTCCTCTCTGGAAGAAGTCCGCGGTGCGCGGCAAGAACTCCTACACCGGCTCGACCAAATCGATGCCAAGTACGGTGCCAAGCCACCCGTGGGGTCCGACGAACGGGCCATCACCGAGGTCGACCGCGATTTTTGGTCGTACCAGCCCCTCAGAAGGCCTGAGCCACCAGCAGTTCAAAACACCGATTGGCCCAGAAATCCAGTCGATTCATTCGTCCTGAAGGCCTTGGAGGCGCAGAGCCTGACGCCGTCGCCCCAAACATCGCCCACGAAGCTAATTCGCCGTTTGTATTACGACATGATTGGGTTGCCCCCGACCCCGGAAGCAGTGGCGGCGTTTGAAGCGGACCATTCGCCCGAAGCATACGCCGCGCTCGTGGAACAGTTGTTGGCAAGTCCTCAATACGGAGAGCGATGGGGGCGGCATTGGCTTGATGTCGCACGGTACGCCGATAGCGACGGTTACGAGTTTGATCTCGAAAGGCCGAATGCCTACCACTATCGCGATTTTGTTATCCGCGCGTTTAACGAAGATCTCCCGTACGATAAATTCGTGAAATGGCAACTCGCGGGCGATGAAATCGATCCCGACAACACCATGGCCCTCGCCGCTACCGGCTTCTGCACGAGCGGACCCACCATTGACAACCAGCAACTAGAGTTGAACCGATACGACGAGTGGGACGACATGCTGGCGACCACCAGCGTTGCCTTTCTCGGAATGACGGTCTCCTGTGCGCGTTGTCATGATCACAAGTATGACGCCATTCCCACGCGCGATTATTACCGCATGCTGTCTGCATTTACGACAACAAAACGTCACAATGCAATTCTTGCCCCGAGGGCCGAAGCCGAAGAATACAGGGCTAGGCTTGCCGATTGGGAAGCGCGCATGAAATCAGCGCGGGAATCGCTCGATGCTGTGCTCTCGCCTGTGCGCGATCGGCTTCGCGCTGCCAAAATTGAAGCGCTGGAAGCCACGGCCGAAGAGAAATCCTTGCTGCTCGCCCCCCAGGACGACAAAAACGAATCTCAAAACGAAGCGCGCAAAAGGTTCGGCGAAGCTACTAAAGTCTCCGACGATGAAGTCCGCAAGAGTCTCGACAAAGACGCGCAAGCCAATGCCGCGGAAGCGGATCGATTGATCGCTGCAACAGAATTGGAAAAACCGGCCTCGCCACCTGTCGCGCTTATGCTGACCGATGCCAAGGCGGAACCGGAGAAAAGCTATCTCCTGGCGCGCGGAAATCCCGATGCAAAATCTGAAACAGTGACATTGGGTTTCCTGCGCGTATTGCCCGGTGCAGAAGATGCGCGCTTCGATCCGGCTACCCGTCGTACCGCAGGCGCTACAACAACCCACCAACGCGCTGCCATGGCAGATTGGATGATGGACGTCGATCACGGCGCGGGCCGTCTCGCCGCGCGTGTCATCGCGAATCGAATCTGGGGCCATCATTTCGGCTATGGGATTGTGCGCACCCCCAACGATTTCGGAACGCAGGGCGATCGTCCGTCTCATCCCGAGTTGCTCGATTGGCTCGCCATGGAATTGGTTGAGAACGGCTGGAGCATCAAGCACCTTCATAGAATTATTCTGCACAGCGCAACTTATCAGCAGTCGTCGGAAGTGAACAAAACTGCTCTGGCGAAGGACCCGGATAACCGGCTGCTATGGCGCCGCGTGCCCCTGCGGCTGGAAGCAGAAATTATCCGCGACGCGACGCTCTCGGTTACAAACTGCCTCAACCTGCGCATGTACGGCCCTGGGGTCTTTCCCCAGATGCCCGAAGACGCCATCGCAACCGGCTCCACCCCCAAGTGGCCGCTGGACGCCAAAGACGGTCCAGACACATGGCGGCGAAGCGTATACGTTTTCGTGCGACGTTCCGCGCGCATGCCCATGATCGAGGCCTTCGACGCGCCTGATACGGTCGTGAGCTGCGGCCGTCGTCTGGCTACTGTCACACCAACGCAATCGCTCTCTATGATGAACAGCGTGTTTTCGAACGAACAAGCGAAATTCTTTGCAGACCGCATCCGCAAAGAAGTAGGCGACGACCGCGAAGCGTGGGTGCGTCGGGCTTATGAACTCGCGCTGAACCGCCAGCCTTCTGATTTCGAATTGGCCGAATCAGTCGATTTCCTGTTAAAGCAGGCGCAACGACACGTTCGCCAGGAAGCGCAAGAAGCAAAAACCAATTACTACGCGCTCCGGGATAAAGACGTCGATCAGGCTGCGCTTACAGATTTTGCCCAGGTAGTGCTCAGTCTAAACGAGTTCGTATACGTCGATTAACACGCCTGAACACGAAATGGACCGAATATGAACCAACAATCCTGTAACCACTGCGACTTCGGTCAGAGTCAGATGGCCACCACGCGCCGCGAGTTCCTGAAGCGGACCGGTACCGGGTTCGGCATGCTCGGCCTCACAGGCCTGCTGCAATCCAGCGTGCAGGCGGCAAGTCCCTTCACCGTCCGCAATGCGCAGTTCGCGCCCAAAGCGAAGTCGGTCATTTTCCTGTTCATGTATGGCGGCCCCAGCGGCTTCGACCTTTTCGATTACAAACCCGACCTCGATAAGTTTGACGGAAAGAAACTCGATTGGAAGGGCGAGCTGAAACCCTTCAGCCCGAATCCAGGGCCCTTAATGCGCAGTCCGTACAAGTTTCAGCAGTATGGGCAAAGCGGTGCATGGGTCTCCGAGAAGTATCCCGCACTCGCAAATTGTGTGGATGACATCGCGTTCATCAAGTCATGCTATGCCGAGAGCAACAATCACGCGCCCGCATTGTTTCAGATGAATACCGGCTATATTCGCGTAGGCTTCCCGAGCATCGGCTCGTGGCTGACCTACGGATTGGGCACGGAAAATCAGAATCTGCCAGGCTACGTCGTGATGTACGATCCGCGCGGTGGTCCGATTGGTGGACCGCAGAATTGGGGTTCCGGTTTCCTGCCAAGTTCGTATCAGGCCACGCCGTTGCGATCGAGCGGCACGCCCATCATCAATTTGGAGAAACAGCGCGGAATTAACGACGAGCAGCAGCGCGCGCAGCTCGACCTCCTCGCGAAGCTGAATCAGGAACACTACGACCAACATCCCGGCGAAGCGGACTTGGCAGCGCGCATCGAAAGTTTTGAACTTGCCTACCGCATGCAAATGGCCGCGCCGGAAGCCGTCGAAATTGCCAAAGAAAACGACGAAACAAAGGCGTTGTACGGTCTGAATACGGACAAGACCAAGTACTTCGGCAGTCAGTTGCTG
>CALEZK010000130.1 GCA_937928585.1 uncultured bacterium
TGCTTCCAGCGCGGAGGGTGAAATCAACGGGTATAGGTTATGAACATGCACAACATCCGGACGCTCGCTGTGGAGGACTGCCGAGACTTCCCTTTTTGCCGCTGGGGAGTAAACGCTTGATGCCATCGCGCCCAGTTTCGCGCGCGTTCCGTTCACTTCATTGCTTCTGCGCTCAAAAGTAACCACTTCGTGACCATTTGCGCGCAGGATTTCGCCGATTCGCTCGAACATGACATCTTCGCCGCCGCGATATCGATAGTGGTTATGAATATGAAGCGCTTTCATAGTCGGCTCATTTCGCCAGCCATGTGCATAGCGCATCGACTTGTTTGGCGGCAGCGTCAAAAGAACAGTGTTCATGCGCGTAGGCGCGTATTGACGTCTCATTGTATTCCGAGAGACGAGCCAGCATCCGTTCAAGCGCCGTGCGGAAGGATTCAGCGTCGCCCGCGGTAAATGTCTCTCCGGTTACACCAGGCTTCACATTCTCGTGAAGACTGCCTATCTCACTGGCGAGTACCGGGCGCCCATACGCGTATGCCATAAACTTGATGCCGCTTTGACTGCCTTCCAAGTAAGGAAGCAGGACAATGTCCGCCGCCTTGAACGCAACTTCCATTTCTTCGTCGGAAACAGCGTTCAGAATGCTGCTGATTCGAAGCGCCCCGCGATGGCGCCGTACCTGGGCCTTCAGAAAATCCTTGTACCCCTGGTCCGGCGCATGTCCGCGAATGAGCAACACCAAATCTTCAGCGTTGTACTCGTTCAAGGCTTCGAGAACGAAATGCGTGCCTTTGTAATGCCGCTGAAGTCCGAAGCAAAGCAGCACGCGTTCTCTTGGAGCGATACCAGTTTTCTTGCGGGCAATTGCCTTGGTCATTGCAGCGTCGTTCACGGGGTGATAAGTGCCGTGCGCGACGACGTGAACACGATCCGGATCAACGTTAAACTCGGCGATTAGGCGTTCCTTGATGGACTGCCCGTGGACGACAATTCCATTCACAAGGAGGCGGTAGATCACCCAATAGATGAGCCGGTTCGCCAAGGTATCGGCATCGTGCGGCAACACGTTGTGGGCCGTGTATACGATGCGTTTACCGAGAAGCCGGAAAAGCGGATACATCAACATGCAGCGAAGCAGTGGCCGTCCAATGCTAACATCGTAGACGATGTTCGTGTTTGATGTGGCAACGCTACGCAACAACCGGGCATAGTACCCAGCCAGCTTCTTCACTTCGGCAAACTTGCCAGGCTCGCGCTTGTCGTTACCCCGCAGATTAAGCAGTGACACGTTGGATTCATAGGGTTGGCCTTCGTGCATGTCACCACCGATGACGCTAACCGGACATCCAAGCCGCGCATGGGCATTCGCAACTTCGCGTACGTAGTCCGGTTGAAACCCACTGGCGAGGATCACCCGCGCGGGCGCGGCAACGCGGCCGGTCGCTCCGGCGGATGCGTTGTATGCTGTCGCCGAACTCATGTCGTACCTGCCGGGAAACGCACAATGCGGCCATGCTTGGCGTGGACTTTGGGGGCGCTGAACTTTCCGGTATCCACGGCCTCTGCTTTTGCCCGCATAACATCGGGCATTGCCTGAAGCCCGAACACGGAGAGCGTAAGGAACTGAACAAAGGTCTGCATGGTGGGCACCAACAGGGTCGATTCCGTTAGCCCGCCGACGACGCCGAGCATAAGCAAACTGCCGAGAAATGCGTAACGCGGATCGCGAGTTGCGCGGAAATAGGAGATGGAGCCCCAATAGCCCACGACCTGAATCAATGCGTAGGTGCACATCCCCACCAGACCAAGACCCATCAAGACCTCAAGAAACACGTTATGACACTCTGCAATCGGCCAGCCTTGCCGTGCAGTAATCTCTCGGATGTGCTCTACGGTAAAGAAGCTTCCGTAGCCGTATCCCTGGATAGGGCGGGCCGCCGCATACTCAATCAACTGCTCCCAAAGCGGCAGGCGGCCTGTCAACGCCATCGCACCATCGATATCTTGATCGGTGCGCCCAAGCAAAATGCCTTTCTGAAGCGCCGGCATGATGGATCCGTTCGTGAACAGCAAGGTGGTAAATCCAACCGTTGCGGCGACACAGCAGCTAAACATGAAACGCGGCGAACCGGCATATACAAGAACGAGGTAGAGAGCCAGCGTAATGAGGAAACTGAGCAGTGAAGTCCTGGATTTTGTCAGCAACAGGAAGACCATCGCAAAACCCGCGCATGCGACATACAGACCGCGCCATTTTTTCTCCGTCTGAAATGCTGTAATTGCCGCCAGAATTACGAGCGAACAATTCACGCCCTGGTTGTTGGGATGAATGGTCCCCGCGAACCGATAGCGCTCGACGGTGGGCATGAATGAACCGAGTGCGATCTCGGAAATGATTCCCGCCACCAGATAGGCCATTGAACTGAACAAAACCAATAACATGATCTCGCGCGGGTTCATTCTCAGCGCTACCCCGAGCGCACCGGACGCGAGTGTTGCGATCACAACAAGGCGGCGCGCCGTCAGGCCGCGTTCGTCTGCCCACAGAATGCTCATCAGCATCCAGATTCCGAAGAAGAGCATGAGGCCCGCGAGAATGCCGTTCATTTGAAGCGGGCGACGGCCTGGCATGATGAGCATGATTGCCCCGAAACCGCCAACCATCAGGAATCCAATCTGGCGTTTGGCGTTTCCGTCGGAAGCGTCGCGTTGGAGTTTTTCCTCTGACGGCAGGTAATCGTCGCCAATCGAATGAGACCGCACGGGATCATGTAACGCGATAAAGAACGCAACCGTCAAAAGGACAAACATGACCCAGGGAATCTTGCGCTCGGATTCTTTTGTCGCATTCAATTGTGTCAGCATGGCTGGGTGGCCAATCGTTTCGACACGCGCACAAACGCGGCCGCACGTATCGTCGTTGCCACACCATTCGTTACTACCTGGGCAATCGCCGCGCCCAAGGGCCCGGCATAGCGAACAAGCAGGATTCCGAATAACAGGAAGCAAACGAACGCGACTAGGTTTACGTAGAAATCCAGACTCGCGAGCTCAAGCGCAAAGAGGCCTCGCGATGTTGTAAAGCCTAGTGTGAGTACCGTGGCGTTGAGCGCAAGAACGAAGACTAGCCCGCCGTTCCCGGCATACTTGGCGCCGTAAATGCTCGAGATTAGCGCATCCCCAAAGAACCACATCGCAAAGCTGAATATGGCGAGGGGAACACTAAAAGCCAACGAGGAGTGACATACAACCCGCCGCAACTCGGGAATGCCACCATCCGGTATCGCGTGCATAATGCGAGGCCCAAGATAGTTCTGAATTCCAAGCATCAGCGGATTAATCAACGTCATCACGCCAAAGGCAGCGGCCCAAACACCGGTAGTCGCCGTGCCGTGAAAGGCAGCGATGATCCAGGCATATAGGTTCATGCTCAGTGCCCAGAGCAAACCGCTCGCGAGAATCCATTTGCCGTCGGACCAGGTGCGCGAAAAGTCCTTCTGGACTTCATGCCTGTCAATGATCCGTTCGGCGCGTGTGCGAAATATCCAAAAGCTCGCGGTGATCGCGCTTGCGCCTCCCAACACGAGAAAGGCTGACACCGCGGAAAGTCTCGCCATCATGACTAGCGCTGCAAGGCCGCCGAGTTGGATGATCGCAAGAATCACATCTGCGGCCAAGGCCTGCGCGAATGCCATGCGCGCAAAGCAGGATTGCCGCATATAATCGCGCAGCAACAAAAACGCGAGCATGGCGCCGGTCGCTGCGAGGAGCGTTGCCAGCGAAGCGTCCCAAAAACTTGCCACCGCGCCGGCGCACAAGGTCAACAGACTCGCCGCGACGCCGAAGATTGACTGATGAACCAGCGAACTGCCTGAGAATGTGCGCAACGCCATGCCTTGCAGTCGCGGCGTGTTAATCGACAGGGGCGTCGTGATGAGCGATGCCTGAATCGCCATGAGCAGCGCGAGCAGACTGAAACCCAGGGTATAGAGGCCGAACTCTTCTTTATCGCACAGCCGGCCAATAACAGCGCCGGTAAGAAAGGTCGTTGCGCTCGCGACAATCTGGTCGGCAATGCTCAGCATGCCCTTACCCGTGCGCACCCGGACCGCGCCGAGCAAGCGCGCGCCGCGGCTTGCTTGCGCAATTGCTCCAATTCCTATTTCGACAACGTTCCCCATCGTTCTCAATTTTGTTAGTGGGCGCCGCGTTGCAGCAGAACCGCCGGTATGGTGCGCAGGATGAGCGAGATATCGAGCAGAATGGAATACTTGCGAATATACTCGATGTCCAAACGTACCCATCGATCGAAGTCTTTGTCGTGGCGGCTTGTAACCTGCCAGATGCACGTAAGGCCCGGTTTCACATCGAGGCGCCGCCAATGCCACGCGGAGTATGCCTCTTCCTCACTCACTGGAAGTGGCCGCGGCCCGACAATGCTCATGTCGCCCTTCAAGACATTGAAGAGCTGCGGCAACTCGTCCAGGCTCGTCTTGCGAATGAATTTACCGACAGTGGTGATGCGCGGATCGTTGGTCATTTTGAACGCAACACCGCTGCGCTCGTTGTATTTCATCAATTCGGCTTTCCGCGCCTCGGCATCGGTTGTCATGCTGCGGAACTTATGCAGATAGAAGGTGCGACCGCCCATGCCGCCACGGCGTTGTGAGAAAAAGACCGGCCCAGGAGATGTCACTTTGATTGCGATGGCCACTGCGATCATAACCGGGCCAAAGAGCAACAGCCCAGTCAACGCGCCCGCAATGTCCATCGCACGTTTCCACAACGGAAAAGGGCGCGCGAACAACTCGTGGCCGCATTCGGCGGTGACGTCGTCCCGGTCGAGAGACACGACCCGGCCCATTGTTTCGCTGTCGCGAATCGCGAGTTCGAGACTAGGAGACATTGTGCAACCTCATCT
>CALEZK010000131.1 GCA_937928585.1 uncultured bacterium
GTTCCTGGCCTGGGGCCGAATCATGTACGTGGACGACCTGGTCGTGAAGGAATCCGAACGCGGTCGCGGGTATGGCGGCCAACTTCTGGAGTGGCTAAAGAACCACGCGCGGGAGAACGGCTGCGATCAGTTTCACCTCGACAGCGGCACGCATCGCGTGGATGCGCACCGCTTCTACATCGAACACGGGATGGAAATCACTAGCTACCATTTCGGAATGAAATTGAAGTAGCTTTACTTCCAGTAATCCGGCAGATTGGTTTTCGTGTCGATAAGAATCGCGCGTATTGCGTCACGCATATCCGCATCCAGGTGGGCATTGAAACGTGATTCCACCGCACCCGTCAGGTGATCCCAAAGACTTCGGTAAACGTAATCCTTCATGGGCTGGGGCAACTGCTCAAAAGATTGCGTATAAATCAGATAGCTCAATGGATATTTAAACAGTCGCGCTTGCAAATCGAACTCTCGCAGCGAACGCCCCAACTTATCTTTTGGCCCTTGTGCCGAAAAGACCTCGGCGAATCCAGCCGTCCCGCGAATGGGACTCTCCCATGCCGCCTCGTTGGCAAAAAGAAGGCTCTCGACCAGCTTGTCCCCCACGCTCTTTATGATGCGCTGCGTAGTGTCGTTGGGTAGCGATGGATCCCGTTTCAAAACTTCGTCCAACGCCTGTTGGCGCGCAAGCGCTTGACGTGTCTCGAAGTTTGCGCTTGTTAACAGATTATGCACGTCGACCTGATGCACCAGCACCATCAGGGCAACGATGTCGCTGTGTGCGGTAACGTAACTATCCAGCCGCACCCGCGAATCAAGGACCATTCGGTTTGCCCCTGCTTCCGTGTCTATTTCCGCGTCGCGCTCCGTCGCCAAGGCAATCGCATTTCCCATATGCCGCGTAGCGCCGTGCTCCCCAGTCACATACCAGCCACCCCACCGCTCCTGCATCGGACTGCCCTGCGAAGTCAGGTGTGTGCCCGCCTTCAGTATCGGAAATCCTTCCGCGTTGGGAAACACTGATCGGACCAAATGCCCCGGAATACCGCGCGTCAACGTCGAACCATGACATTGCAGGCAGTTTTCGGTCTGGCGAATGAGAACAGGACGCTCACTCTTTTGTTGCGACAGCGTGTAAAAGACCGCTCCCAACTGCGGATCCGCGACCGAAATCTCAATCACTTCGCCATTCGGCACGCTGCCGACATAAGTATCGTCGTTGAAATAAATCGCGCGCGGCGTCTCCGGTGAGATGCGGTGAGCTTGCAAACTGGTCTTGGAAAAAACCAGCCCCTGCGATTCTTGTGGAATGTTGAGTGCCCTGAGAAGTGAGACCAGATAACCAAAACGATCATCGTATGACAGCGTGGCACCGCCATTTTCCAGCGCGGACTGCAACGCCGCCACGGGATTGCTCGCCGCGCTCGCGCTGTAGTGAATTGGCGCTTCTTCAAAACTGTCTACAGCAGCCGCATCCAGCGAAATGGCGCAGGTGATCACGGCAAAACCGATCCAACTCGTCCCGCTTACCGCGTTTCTGACTGATCCTGAGTACATATTAACGAACCCGACATAATAGATGTATTTTATATACACCTATTATGTCGGGATTCAAGAAGTATTACAACTACTCTTGCGTAAACGGCAGGCCCGTTCCATCCGCCCGGCAAAGGCGCAAACAGAAATTCCATCCGCCCGCACCCTGGCTTATCTTCGCGAGTATCACGTTTCGACCCTTCAAAAACGTAACGTCGATCTTGTCTTGGTCAAGCGCGGTTCCACGGTCCACACGATTCTCAAACACCTGCTTGCCATTCAACCAAATCTGGTTGCCATCGTCGGATCCAAGTCGAATCTGACCTTCTCCAGCTTCGGCCATGTCGACGACGGCATACGCATAACCGAACGACCGTTCCGCAGCGCCCAATGCACCGGTAAGATCAACCAAAGCCGTCGGTCCATTGCCCGATGCCGCTTTCCACGCGAGCAGCGTATCGCCGCGCGGAATTGTCTTCGTAATGTCAACGTTAGGTTCGCCCACAAACGCTGTGGACCACCCCGCATCGTTCTTCCAATCGAATGGCCCGATCACCATCCATTTCTTCACAGCGCCCAGCAGATTCGCCAACTCCGGCGGCACATTGTCGCCCAATGTCGACGCAACGCGCACCAAAGTCTCCACCGACGCACCAGAGGACTGCACAAGCTTCGCAGCTTCTATGGCCTTCTCTGTTTCCTTGTTCGCGCTCAGTGCAACCGCGGTCGCCGCAAGCGCCTCGACTGCAAGGGGTTTCAAGTTCTGAATTGCTAACGCGCCTTTCACAACGTCAAATGCCTGCGGGACAGGATGCTGCGCGATTCCACGCAGCGCATCGGCGCGCAACCCCTCATCTTCACTCAGCCCGTATAGTTGAACGTAGGCCAGACCCGCGGCTTGCGCATCGCCCGAGCCCCCAAGCCTCCCCGCCATCTGCCGCACCGTTTGCAGTGCAAACGCCTTCTCCTCGGCATTGCCATCTTTGGCAACGGCGACGAGCGCGGGAAATCCCTTCATGGATCCAGCCGCCGCCAGCGCCTGCAATGCCGCAAACCGAATCGCGGGACTGGTATTGGTCACTTCGCGGATCACAAGATCTATCGCGTCTTCCTGCTTGTCCTGACCCCAAACGGAAAGTATGGCGATTCGTGTGGACTCGGATAGCGAGGGATAGGCTTCAGCAACAGCGACAATTCCCTCGCGACCGCGAAGACTGGTCAACGCCATGGCTGCTTGTGAATCTAAAGCACCATTTGCAGACGCTGCAGCCGCAACGATTTCGTCCACGACGGTGGCATCACCATGTCTGCCCAGTCCCATCATCGCGGCACCGCGAATCTCCGGGTCTGTGGCGCCTGCCAGCACATCCTTATACACCTGCATCGCGGCGTCCCAGTTTCCGCCATGAAGTGCCATAGCATCAGCGAGGCGTAGTTTTGCGTCGTTCGCAAAGAAAAGCGTCTCGGGTGTCGCCCTCGCAATCACGCTGTCCGCAATCTGCAGGTATTCCGGATTCCCACGCCACGCAATCGCGCGCATCGCCGCACAGCGCACCAACGGGTCGTTATGCTCAGCGAGCGCGGCGGCGCGGTCCAGAGCAATCGGGTTGCGTAGCATCGCGACGGAGTCGAGCAGCGCAGCGGCAAATGCCGCGTCTGTATTCCCAGCCGCGCTGATCAGCGCATCACATGCCTCGTTCGTCGCGATAAGCGTGAGTGATTCACGCGCCTTCTCGCGCATGTTCGCGTTGTCACTTTTTAGGAGCGCCGCAATGGGCGACACGTCGAACCCATCAGGCACTACGATTGTCAGAAGTCGCATACCCTGCAGTTTCTGGGATTCCGTCGCGTCAGCGGCAACCAGTTTCATCAGTTGCGTCGTGGCAAGGACGCGATCCGCTTCGTGTCCCGGTGACGCGGCTACATTGGCAATGTCCGCGATCACGTTGTACGCGCTCAGTCGCGCGCCTTGATCCTCGCTGGAAAGCAACGGCAACAGCGGCTCGATGGCTTCCGCGCCGTGGCGTGGCAGTAACTGCCGCGCGCGAATG
>CALEZK010000132.1 GCA_937928585.1 uncultured bacterium
TTTCGTGATTCATTCCGTTGCGTTTGCCGAGCGCGACGATCTGAAAGATCGCTACATCACCACGCCGCGCAAGAACTTCGCGCTCGCGCTGGACATTTCCGCGTATTCGCTGGTGGCCGTCGCGCGCGAAGCCGAGCCGATGATGCCCAATGGGGGCAGCATTGTGGCGATGACTTACTACGGCGCGGAAAAAGTCGTGCCGCGCTACAACGTCATGGGCGTGGCGAAGGCCGCGCTTGAATGCAGCGCACGCTATCTCGCGAATGATCTCGGGCCGAAAAACATTCGCGTGAACTGCATCAGCGCGGGTCCCATCCGCACGCTCTCCGCGAGCGCCATCGCGGGGATGCGATCGATGCTGACCGTGGCCGAAAAAGTTGCGCCTATGCGCCGTAACGTGACGCAGGAAGATGTGGGCCGCTCAACAGTCTATTTGTTGTCCGATCTGTCCACGGCGGTCACCGGTGAAGTGATCCATGTGGACAGCGGCTATCACACCGTCGGACTCTTCGGAACTGAAGCGGACGCGTGACCGTGACTGGAATTAACTGAACAGCCTATGGTCATCGATTGCCATATGCACGTTCGCGCGGGGAAGGATGGTTTGCTCGACACCGTCTATTCCGATGCGACGATTGAGGCGGGGGACCTTCTCGGCATCGATCTGTTTTGCGTGTCCGACCTGCAGCTTACGGGGCCGCTTACGTACGCGGAGTTTCACGCCGCGAACGAGCGCGTGAAGCAGGCGATTGCGCGACATCCGAAACGCTATCGCGGGTATTGCTATGTGAACCCATCGGATCCGCAGGCGCTTGACGAAATTCGCGCGCGCGTGCAGGGCGACGGTTTTATCGGCATTAAATTGTACAACCAGCATTTCATCGACTCCGATGTCGTTGCGCCGGTACTTGAGCTGGCTACGCAGTGGCAGATTCCGGTGTTGATGCACGGCGGGAAGCCAAACGATCCCGTCACGCAAAAACTGCAACCGAACATCAGCACCGCGCTGCATTTCGCGCGCGCGGCGGAGCGATTCCCGAAGGCGATACTTATCGAGGCGCACATCGGGGGCGGCGGGGATTGGGAATGGGCGCTGAAGCACCTGCGCGAAGCGCCCTCGGTTTTTCTCGACACGTCCGGCAGCGTAATTGATGAGTGGATGGTCGATAAAGCCGTGGCGGCGCTTGGTATTGAGCGCGTGCTGTTTGCCACCGACATGACCATGGAAGGCGGCGTCGGGAAAATTCTCGATGCGGATCTCTCCGACGAACACCGCGCGCGCGTGCTGGGCGGAAACTTTCAGAGCATTCTGAACCGGAGGGCGGTGCCGTGAGTACATACAAACCGCTCTTTGGTCCCGGTATTGTCGACGCGCACGCGTTTATCGGCAATTGGCCCTTTCGCCGTCTACGCAACAACGACGTCGCGGGCGTACTTGCGATGATGGACAAGTTTGGCATCAACGTAAGTTGTGTTGCGTCGGCAGACGCAATTCTCTACCGCGATTCGCATGACGGCAACCGCATGATCCATGAGCAAACGCGTGGGGCCGCGGACCGGTTCAATCTCTACGCGACGCTGAACCCCGCGTACGCGGGGTGGCAACGCGACCTTCGAGAATGCGTTGATCTGGGATTCAAGGCCTTGCGTCTCTATCCGATTTATCATGGATATGCGATCGACAGTCCGGAGTGCCTTTCAATAGTCGATGCGGCGACTGAGGCTGGCTTGCCCGTATCGTTCACCTGCCGCATCGAAGACGCGCGTCAACGCCATTGGATGGACGTCATCGACAACCTCGACCCTGAGCGGGTGCTGGCCCTGGCCGAGCAACGGCCGAATGCGACATTTATCCTGCTCGAAGCCATCCTCGGGTGGGGCAGGGAAAGCGACCTTTGGAAACGCATGCATGCCCTGCCTTTTTACGTCGAGTTATCGAGAATGACGAGCGTGCTCGACAAGAGTATCGAAGTTATGGTCGGCGCGCTCGGGCCGGAGCGTGTCCTCCTTGGTACTGGCTATCCCTTCAAGACCCCGTCCCCGGCGTTCCTGAAACTCCAATGCCTCAACGCCGACGAAGAGACCAAAACATTGATAGCTGGCGGGAATGCCAGCCGGCTTTTCGACGCTGATCCGGTCTAACTTTCCATTTAGGGCGTAGTTCCGCCAAGCCGGTGGTTTTCTCTTGGCAATGCGGGAGGATTTGCTGTAAACTGATTCCGCTCAGGGGCAAACTGTGTACCCTGTGGGGTTTGAGCAACGTGGATGGAGAGAGTTCATGCAGCGGATGAGACTCCTACTGACAGCGGGATTGGTAGTGGCTTGCGGGTTCAGCGCTCCGGCGATTGAGCCTTCCCACTGGGGACCTTACGGTAATCCTGAAGAACCGGCGACCCGGCCGTATAAGGCCTTCTGGCGCGGGTTGAAAGCATTCAAATTTCAACTTAAGGCGACGATTCACGAAGGGCAGGGCAAGGCAGGGCACGCCGGCAATATCCAGTTCTTTCGTGGGGTCCGGCGCGGCCTTGTCGAAATCGGCGCGGGCACTTACATGGGCATGGCAGGTCAGTATCCCTACCCGGTCGAGACCACGCATCCAGCGAATGAGTTCATCGATTCCGACCGCCGCCTGGCTGCGTTGGCGGATCTGCCTTCAACCGCCGCAATTTTTTGGTATGGCGGCGCGGGCGCGGTTGGCGCCGTGTTCGGCCCCGGCGCAGTGACGGTTGGACAGTCCGAAGTTGACCGTTACGCGATGACGCCGGAGGAGCGGGCAGAAGTGGCGGCGGCGGCCGCGAAGACCTCGCTCCAGAACTGGAGCCCGGATCCGCACGCGCGCAATCAGGCACGGCCGCAAGGTTTGAAGTATACAGGCGAGTGGAAGGTGGTTGAAGAGGAAGCGAAGGTTGCGAATGGCAAGTCCACTAAAACCGTCGTGTCGAACCCGTATTCCGGCGATATGATCAAGAAACGTCGCCAGGGACGAATTGCCGATTCAGGACAGTAACACCTCATATCCCCAATGAGTTGACGTACAGACCGCCCGGCATCTTGCCGGGCGTTCTTCTTGTGGTGAAGGATCAATGAAGAGCAGATTTTGGATTGCACTGTTGCTCGTTGCTTCAATCGCGGCATTCCTGGGCCTGGGCAGGGGCGATGTCGTAACGGACAACGAAGGTCAGCGCGCAGCGCCGCCCGCCACGATGTTGCGCACGGGCGACTACATCATTCCCATGAAAAGCGGCGAACCTTACCTCGTGAAACCGCCGCTGTTGTACTGGGCCGTAGCAGGCGTCTATTCCGTTTTTGGGGTGTCCGAATTTACAGCACGCACGCCAACTGCGATCTGCGGCGTATTACTGATCATGAGCGTGTATCTATTTTTGCGGCGCGAAGCAGGCGAGCGGGCTGCGCGTTGGGGTGCGCTTGCGCTGCTCGCATCGCCCTATGTGTTTGAGCGGATACGATATGCCGAACTCGATATCCCGCTGACGCTCGCCACCTTTCTCAGCATCGTATGCGCGAGAAACGCGACAATTTCCGATCGACGGAGCATCGCGTGGGCGTGGTGCGTTGCCGCGGGCCTTGCGTTCGGCGCTGCCGTATTGCTGAAGGGTCCTGTGCCGTTTCTTTTTGTATGGGCCGCGGCGGTGGCCGTATTCGTTGTTCGCAGCACGGAACGCGATCGTATCGTGCGTTGGGGCATAACGCTGGGGATTGCGGCATTCCTGTTGGAATGCGTATTGACGGCGTTGGCGGTCGCATTGCCCGGCGTGCGCGGTGTGTTGAGTTTTCCAGTTGCGTTGATAGCGACAGTCCTCGCCTGGAGTTATTTTGCCCTTCGCTACTGCAAAGATCGGGCGCGCATCGGCTACTGGATTGTGGCCGTGCTGATCGGGTGTGCGATGTTTCTGCCGTGGGGAATCGCGGTGCTCCAACGGATGGGCTGGGAGTACCTGAGCGCCATGCTCGACAACCAGGTCGTTGAACGCACCCACACCGCGAGCGAGATCAATGGCGGCTGGCCCTGGTACTTCGTCGTTGGCATTGCCGGCATGATTGCGCCATGGAGTCTGCTGATTCCATTCCAATTTTCCAAACGAGAGTGGAACCGTCACAACGAGCTTTATCAATTTTGTTTGGTCATGGCGTGGCTGAGCGTGCTTGTCTTTTCCCTGATCGCCGGCAAGGAGTACGAGTACATACTGCCTTGTCTTCCATTTCTGGTTCTTGCGATTGGGTATCATTTGGCAGAAATCGACACCGGAATGCTTGCGCGGTGGATGGACAGATGGGTCGGCTATTGGCAGCGCATCATGCTTGCGTTGTTGGCAATCGTGCTGCCTGCGGCGGCGATTTACTGCACTATCGAGTATTCTGCTGTTGGATTCATTGCGCTGATCTGGGCGCTGGCGATTTTCGGGGTGTTCTCCTGCGCGCTCGCGGTGCGCAGTCGCACGTTCCGCACGACCGCAGTGTTGATTGCAACGCTTTGTTCGTTGCTGGTGTACTTGAACGCGCGAGGTGAGTCGAACCAGGGACCGCGTTCGCCGCGAGAACTTGCGAACACGACGGAGCGGTACGTCAAGGCGGGGTATACTGTGGAGACGTCGGAAGTGTATCCCGCGTTCGAATTTTATGCGGATTCCGCGCTGCCCTTGGAGCGATCGCCCGAACGTGTGCGCGAAAAATTCGCGGGTAAAGAACCTTACCTGTACGTTACGCGCGAGGGAAGGTTGAAGGCGGCGGGCATAAAGGACTTTGTCGTCTTCGACGGGCCAATCGCGTTCAAAGAAATGATGTTGATAGGCAACCAAATCGTGCCGCCCGCCGACTATTGAGATTAGCAACAAACAAAACTCGCTGTCACTCGTGAACGAAAGGATGCACATGCAGTCGCGCCGAGAATTCATTGCAACCGCTGCACTGGGCCTTTCGCTTGCGGGATGCGCGCACGTATCCGGAAGAGGACGAAGCCCGGTCCTCATTGGGTACACGGAATACCGCACGAATCTTGAAACGCGCTACGCAAACCAAATTACCTCGCGCGCGTGCATCGTCGAAGCGAACGGACGCGGCCGCCGCGAACTGGCGCCCGGATTGGCGCCGAGGCCGCGGAGCGAGATGCCGAGCTTGAGCATCGCTTCGGGTG
>CALEZK010000133.1 GCA_937928585.1 uncultured bacterium
CCTTAAGACGCCCGACGCTTCGGTGTTTGAAGAGTTTCACAAAGGCAGCGACGACCGCGCGCTTTCCACGACGATGGCTTTCGTACGCATTCTCGGAAAGCTGCTTCGGGAGAAGGAATTCTCGAAGTATATTGTGCCTATTGTGCCGGACGAAGCGCGCACGTTTGGAATGGAATCACTGTTCCGCCAGATCGGCATTTACTCGCATGTCGGCCAGTTGTACGAACCGGTCGACTCGGACACCTTGATTTACTACAAAGAAGCCAAAGACGGGCAGATACTCGAAGAGGGCATCACGGAAGCCGGATCGATGTCTTCCTTTATCGCGGCGGGCACGGCGTACTCGACGCACGGCATACCGATGGTGCCGTTCTTCATTTACTATTCGATGTTTGGCTTGCAGCGAATCGGCGACCTGATCTGGGCAGCGGGCGATATGCGCTGCCGCGGATTCCTGCTGGGCGCGACCGCGGGCCGCACGACGCTTGCGGGCGAAGGTCTCCAGCACCAGGATGGCCACAGCCATGTGCTTGCGCTGCCGGTTCCGAACCTGATCGCGTACGATCCGTGCTTCGCGTATGAACTCGCGGTGATAATTCGCGATGGTATTCGCCGCATGTACGAGGAACAGGAAAGCATTTTCTATTACATCACCGTGGGCAACGAGAATTACCCGATGCTTCCGATGCCGAAGGGCGCGGAGGAGGGCATTCTGCGCGGAATGTACAAGCTGCGCCCCTCGACGCAGAAGAAGGCAAAGCTCAAGGCGACCATACTTGGCAGCGGCGCGATCCTGAACGAAGCGCTCAAAGCGCAAGACATGCTTGCTAACGATTATGGCGTTGCGACGGACGTATGGAGCGTTACCAGTTACAAGGAACTCCGCAAGGACATTCTCGAGGTTGCACGCTGGAACATGCTGCACCCCGGCGAGAAGCCACGCGAATCTTACGTAACGACGTGCCTGAAAGGCGAGGCGGGGCCGGTGATTGCCGCGTCCGATTACATGAAGCTGCTTCCGGACAGCCTTGGCCAAGCGATTCCGCAGCGTCTCGTCGCGCTTGGCACGAACGGCTATGGCCGCAGCGAGTCACGCAAGGAACTTCGCGAGTTCTTCGAAGTGGACGCGCGCTGGATTACCTTTGCAACGCTGCACGGCTTGTATCTTGACGGGAAGATAAAGCTTGATGTGGTCAAGAAGGCCATGACCGCGCTGGAAATCGATCCCAATAAACTCAACCCAATGATTAGCTAAGGCAGCCGGGGCACTTATCACATGACACGCGATTTCAAACTTCCCGCTCTTGCAGAGAACGTGGAAAAAGTAACCGTCACGAAGATGCTGGTCGCGGTGGGCGATGCCGTCCGCAAAGATCAACCGGTGATGGAAATTGAAACCGACAAGGCGGCGACGGAAGTGCCGTCGAGCGTTGACGGCACCGTCACAGAAATTCGCGCGCAGGAAGGCCAGCTTTTGCGCGTTGGTGAGATTGTTTTTGTTGTCTCGGACAATGGCGCATCCGCGGCGCCGGTCGCGGCGCCGAAAGAAGCTGCGCCGGAACCCGTGAAGGCGGCTCCCGCCTCTGCGCCGGCACCTGCCGCGCCAGCAGCGGAAGTGCCAGCACCTGCGCCCGCTCCGATTCCATTGCGGCCTGCTCCTGTTGCTGCCGAGGTATCGACGGGGCATCCGGTACCGGCTTCGCCGTCAGTGCGGAGGCTCGCGCGCGAGATTGGCATTGACGTTAGCGTTGTGCCGGGCACGGGCCCAGGCGGGCGCGTAACAATGGAAGACGTCAAGTCGTATTCGCGCCGGGCGCGCCCCGCTGCAGCGCCTGCGGCGCGCGTCTCCTCCCCTGCTCCGTCGGCCGTTGCGCAAGCGCCGGTGATTGACACCTCGCGCTTTGGCGATATCGAGCGCGTGGCCATGAACAACGTGCGGCGTCGCACCGCGGAGAATTTGTCGAATGCGTGGGCAACAATTCCGCACGTGACACAATTCGACAAGGCGGACGTCACCGCGCTGGAGCAGTTCCGCGAAAAATATGGCAAACGGGTCGAGGCATCAGGCGGCAAGCTTACGGTCACGGCGATCCTGGTGAAACTGCTCGGGTCGGCATTGAAGAAGTATCCGCAGTTTAATTCCAGCGTCGACATGCAGGCGGAAGAGATCGTCTACAAGCGCTTCTACAATATTGGCGTCGCGGTCGATACGGATCGCGGCTTGTTGGTTCCGGTTGTCCACAATGTGGACACGAAGAGCGTGACGCAGATCGCTGTCGAGTTGCAGGGTATCGCGGCGCGCGCACGAGAAAAAAAGAGCCGGCTCGAAGAAATGCAGGGCGCCACGTTTACGGTGAGCAATCTTGGCGGCGTGGGGGGAATCGGCTTCACGCCGATTGTGAACCCGCCGGAGGTCGCGATTCTGGGTGTATCGCGTTCGCAGGTAGAACCCGTGTATGCCGATGGCGCGTTTCAGCCGAGGACGATGTTACCGCTGTCATTGTCGTATGACCACCGTGTCATCGACGGTGCGGATGCGGCGCGTTTCCTGCGCTGGCTGTGCGAGGCGCTCGAACAGCCCATGCTCGCGCTATTGGAAGGCTAAGTGTTCGCGGCAGCGCGGCTGCGTTGCCAGCGATGGAAATCGACCCGCCCGGCATTCATGCCGGGCGCGGCATTGAAGGGACCTCATGAGTAAAGAAACCGGTAAGCGGGTTGTCATAATTGGTGGCGGCCCCGGTGGCTATGCGGCAGCTTTCATGGCGGCGGACCTTGGCCTGGACGTTACCATGATTGATTTGGAGACGAATCCCGGGGGCGTTTGCCTGTATCGCGGTTGCATACCGTCAAAGGCGTTGTTGCACGTCGCCAAAGTGTTGCACGAAGCGGAAGACGCGGAACACTGGGGAATCACTTACCCGAAGCCCAAAATAAATCTTGAGAAAACGCGCGCGGCAAAAGACGCCGTTGTAGCCAAGATGACCGGGGGACTCGGTCAACTCTGCAAGGCGCGCAAGGTGAACTATGTGCAGGGCCGCGCGAGCTTCGAAGATTCGACCACGATCAAAGTGACCAGTCAGGACGGCGCTGAGAAACTAATCAACACTGATTACACCATTCTTGCGGCGGGATCGCGACCGGTGACCATTCCGGAATTGTTTGTGGAATCGGATCGCATCTGGAATTCCACAACGGCATTGCAACTGCAGGAAGTTCCGAAATCACTCCTCGTGGTGGGTGGTGGTTACATCGGTCTGGAATTGGGATCGGTATACGCCGCACTGGGATCAAAAGTGACCGTTGTCGAAATGACGCCCTCGCTGCTGCCCGGCGCGGACGAAGATCTTGTGACCGTGCTTGCACAGCGCATCGAAAAGAACTTCGAATCCGTTCTGCTGAATACCAAGGTCGTCGGTGTTGAAGAAGAAAAGAACGGTATCGCCGTGACACTCGAAGCGGCAGACGGCAAGACCCGTACGGAGACCTTTGACAACGTACTCGTAAGCATCGGTCGCAAACCGAATTCCAGCGGGCTTGGCCTCAACCATACCAAAGTAGTTGTGAATGCACGCGGATTCGTGGAAGTCGATGAACAGCGACGTACCGCAGACGCGGCAATTTTCGCGATTGGCGATATCGCGGGGGATCCGATGCTGGCGCACAAGGCATCGCATGAAGGGCGCGTGGCGGCGGAGGTTATTGCGGGCCACAACGTCGCGTTCGAACCGCGCGCGATACCGGCGGTGGTGTTCACGGATCCCGAGTTGGCGTGGTGCGGGATCACCGAACAGCAGGCGAAAAAAGAGAATCGCGAAGTGAATGTTGCGCGGTTTCCGTGGTCTGCGTCGGGCCGTGCCAGCACGATTCACCGTAATGACGGACTTACCAAACTCATCACCGAGCCAGAGACCAATCGGGTGCTTGGTGTCGGCATCGTGGGGTCAGGAGCGGGCGAGCTCATTGCTCAGGGCGTTATCGCCATCGAGATGGGTGCCACCGCGACCGACGTCGGCATGTCCATTCACCCGCACCCGACGTTGAGCGAGACGATCATGGAATCCGCGGACGTCATCTTCGGCAACGCGACCCACCTGTATCGCCCGAAGAAAAAGTGAGCAAGATGCGGTCAATCTCGAGGGGTTACTTGAGTAACCCCTTGAGATGTTGACCGGTATAGGACTGTTTCGACTTCACGATTTGCTCGGGCGTACCCGCCGCAATAATTTTTCCGCCGCGATCGCCGCCTTCTGGACCGATATCGATAACCCAATCCGCGGTTTTGACGACATCCAGGTTATGCTCGATGACAATGACGGTATTGCCGGAGTCGACGAGGCGATGCAGCACTTCGAGAAGTTTGCCGACGTCTACGGCATGCAAACCCGTCGTTGGTTCATCAAGAATATAAAGCGTGCGCCCTGTTTGCCGTTTCGCGAGTTCCGTAGCCAGCTTGACGCGTTGCGCTTCGCCTCCGGACAGCGTGGTTGCCGCCTGCCCGAGCTTGACGTATCCCAGACCGACATCGTTTAGCGTTGCCAGTTTGGCGTAAGCCATGGGCACATTTCGGAAGAACTCACAGGCTTCCTCGACGGTCATATCCAATACTTCAAAAATATTCTTTCCCTTGTACCGAACTTCGAGCGTGTCGCGGCTGTACCGCATCCCCTTACACTCCTCGCACGGCACATAGACGTCGGGCAGGAAATGCATTTCAATGCGAATGACGCCGTCCCCTTCGCAAGTCTCGCATCTTCCACCCTTAACGTTGAAACTGAACCGTCCCGGCTTATATCCGCGCGCGCGCGCTTCCGGCACCATGCTGAATAGATCGCGGATGGGTCCGAATACGCCCGTGTATGTCGCCGGGTTTGAACGGGGGGTGCGCCCAATGGGCGACTGATCGATGTCGATGACCTTGTCGATGTGCTGAAGGCCCTCGATCTTTGAATGTTTGCCCGGCTTGACGCGCGGCGTGTCGTATACGGCGCGTTGCGCCGCAGGGAATAGCGTTTCATTGATCAGGCTTGATTTACCCGATCCTGACACGCCTGTGACGCAGGTGAACACACCGAGCGGAAAAGTCGCGTCGACATTCTTGAGATTGTTGTGTTGCGCGCCTTTGATGACAATGGACTTGCCATTCGACGTCCGGCGCTTTTGGGGAACGTGGATGCGATACGCGCCGGAAAGAAACTTGCCGGTCCAGGAATCCTTTGCCTTCATCACTTGCTGCGGCGTGCCTTGCGCAACGATGCGGCCTCCGTGCACGCCTGCACCGGGGCCGAGATCAATGACATGATCGGCGGTCCGGACGGTGTCCTCATCGTGCTCGACAACGATCACGGTATTTCCAAGATCGCGAAGGCGGGTCAAGGTGGTAATGAGTTTTTGGTTGTCGCGCTGATGGAGCCCAATGCTAGGTTCATCGAGGATGTACAACACACCCATGAGGCCCGCGCCTATCTGGGTCGCAAGGCGAATGCGCTGCGATTCGCCGCCGGATAGGGTGCCTGCATTTCGTTCGAGGGAGAGATAGTCCAGACCGACATTTACGAGAAACCCAAGACGCTCGCGAATCTCCTTGAGGATGCGCTCCGCGATCATGCGCTCCGTTTTGGAGAGGTCCATATCGCGAAAGTAATTTAGCGCTTCGCCAATCGACATGCCGGTGACGTCGAGTATCGATTTCCCGCCAACGGTAACCGCGATGGATTCAGGGCGCAAGCGCGCGCCTTTGCACGCCGGGCACGGCTTCGTGGACATGAACTCGCTTATCATTTCGCGCGCGCGCGCGCTTTCCGTTTCCTTGTAGCGGCGCTCGAGGTTTGGTATTACTCCTTCGAATACCCGCGCCATCTCCACAGTCTTTCGCTCGTTCGAGTAGGAGAAATCGACCAGTTCACCGTCCGAGCCGTAGAGTATTTTTTGTTGCACGGACTCGGGCAGGCGTTTCCACGGTGTTGCGGGATCCTGCTTGTAGTGTTTTACGACGCACTTCAGCGCGCGCATGTACCAGGCATCGAGCACGCGCCGAATGCTCCAGGGGCGGATTGCGCCGTCATCAATCGACAGGTCAGGGTCTGGCACGACGAGCTCCGGATCTACTTCGATCGTCGTTCCCAATCCGGTGCACTCGGTACAAGCGCCATGCGGATTGTTGAATGAGAACATGCGCGGGGCCAGTTCTTCGAAACTGATGCCGCAATCGACGCACGCGAAGTGCTCGCTTTGCAGGGTTTCCGTCACCTTTTTATCGGGAGATTCCTGCCAGATCCGGATAATGCCCTCCGCGAGGCGCAGACTTGTCTCGACTGAATCGGTGAGGCGACGCCCCAGCCCTTCTTTCACAACAACACGATCCACAACGACATCGATATCGTGTTTTACGTATCGTTCCAGTTCTATTTTTTCGTCAACGCTTCGGAACTCGCCGTTAACGCGGATTCGCGTGAATCCCTGTCGTTTAATATCCTCAAAAACTTTCTGGTAAGTGCCTTTGCGCTGGCGAATCAGTGGCGCGAGCAACTGGACGCGGGTGCCTTCCGGCAGCGACTGAATTCCATCGACGATTTGCTGGGCTGTCTGGGCCTGAATCGGTTTCCGGCAGTTGTAACAGTGGGGTTTGCCAATTCGCGCAAACAGCAGGCGAAGGTAATCGTAGACCTCCGTTACGGTGCCTACCGTCGAGCGGGGATTGCGATGGGTGGTCTTCTGTTCAATCGATATGGCCGGACTCAGTCCTTCGATGTAGTCGAGGTCCGGTTTGTCCATCTGCTCCAGGAACTGGCGTGCGTAGGCGGACAGACTCTCGACATAGCGGCGCTGTCCCTCGGCGTAAATGGTGTCGAACGCCAGGCTGGATTTGCCGGAACCGCTGAGGCCGGTTATCACAACGAGTTTATCGCGAGGGATTGTAACGTTGATGTTCTTTAGATTGTGCTCGCGGGCGCCGCGTATGACGATGCTGTCCTGAAAGCTCTTCTTTTTCGATTGCATAGTGAATAGTACAGCCGTTGT
This sequence comes from uncultured bacterium, assembly GCA_937928585.1. Taxonomy (GTDB): domain Bacteria; phylum Hydrogenedentota; class Hydrogenedentia; order Hydrogenedentales; family SLHB01; genus JABWCD01. Next base: position 7,018 of record CALEZK010000133.1, read on the forward strand.
TTTGAAGTTGCACGGTGGCATTCCGAGGCAGGGCAAAGGAACCACCTATACGTTCCTTGCGGAGAGAAGTCGCCGAGAAGCACCGCTGGTATTTTACCGAAAATCGCGCGCAAAGGCACGCACGCGTTCGGGTACAATCGCGCCATGGAGTCGAAAACTGAAATACGCGCGCGGCTATTGTTGCAACGCCGCGCACTCCCCACCGAAGCGGTGACGCGCCGCTCCAAGGCGATACACCAACACCTCTTCGGCCTGGAAGTATTCCGCGCGGCGCAATCGGTGTTTAGCTATGTCTCCTCAAAGGATGGCGAAGTGGATACGCTGGCGGTCATTGAACGGCTGCTTGGATCTGGCCGGGAGGTGCACTGTCCAGGTGCTGGCATGCAAAGAACCCTGGAATGGCGGAAAATCAGCAAGATTGACGATCTGGTGCCTGGCCGGTTCTCGATACTGGAGCCGCACTCGGCTTGCCTGGTCAGCGACACGTCAAAAGGGGAAGTCGTCCTTGTGCCGGGAATTGCGTTTTCTGCCCGCGGCGAACGAATTGGTTACGGTGGCGGATACTTCGACCGTTTTTTGACGTCGTTCCGTGGGGTTTCGATTGGGCTTGCATTTGACATGCAGATGGTCGAGTCGATTCCGGTCGAGCCGCATGATACTCCGGTGCAGATGCTGGTGACGGAATCCGGGGTCTACCACTGCCAGCCTTAAATCAAACGCGCAGGAAGATCTTCTTCTTGTAGAGAAACCAAGCGAATAGAAATACAAATCCGATAGAGGCCAAGGCCGGTATGATGGGGGCATAGTTTCCGAAGAGCATGGCAAAGGGTCCACCCGAGACGCGCCTGCCCAACTCATCAAAGGCAATAAAGTCCTGCGCGAGATACACTGCAAGGGGATTGGCGCCGATCCAAATGAAGGGAATTGCCCATCGTTCATATCGCCACACGTCAATAACCATGGAGAATAGCCCGACCAGGATACAGCTCCACCCACCGGCGACGAGTACGTACGAAGATGTCCATATCTTCTTAATGACCGGCATTTGCCACCATGCCCGGCCTTCATCGACGCTGGGAAGATCACCAGACTGTGCGTTCTGCGCGTAAGATTGGAAATCACCCGCCCAACTAAAGCCAAGTACAACGAGCACAAGGCCGATGGCCAAAAAAGTAAGCGCGCGCTTGCGCGGGTTCAGCGCGCCGTTGCGCATGGCATATCCGGCGAAGACGCCGAAGAGGCAAGTGGCCACGGCGGGGAAGGTGCTCAACAGGCCTTCGGGATCGTACTTCTGCCCTGCTTCGCGGAAGGGCAGGTATTGAGAATCGAACCAGGTGACAATGTTCTTGTCGGATTCGTAGGAGATTTCTGTTTGGCCCGGCGGCGGGACGAAAGTCAGCAATATCCAGTAGCCGACGAGAATGGTCACGCAGACGATGGCTAGTCCGCGCCTACGAAGATTGCAATAGAGCAAGGCGGTAAACAGGTAGCACCAAGCCATTCGCTGCAGCACGCCACTAAATGGACTTTCGTGCGCGAGGTCGCTGATCCCGCTGTCCTTCAACATCGCCAGCAGGTACAGGAGGGCAAAACGGCGCAGAATGCGCATGTGCGCGGCGCGGATGCCTTCCTTCTCAATGATTCTGTCGAGTGAAAAGACGATCGACATACCAACGAGGAATACGAAGAGCGGAAAAATGAGATCGTAGAACACGAACCCCTGCCAGCGAACATGCCTGAGTTGAGAGGAAAAAAAACGAGCGACAGGTGACTCGCTGATGCGCGCGATGGCCTGGATCAGACCGTCGGCGCCGGCAATCCATAACATGTCGAATCCGCGTAACGCGTCGACTGATAGCACACGCCCGGCACGGGCAATGCCGGTTGAACCAGGCACTTCAACGGACATATGCGATTCCCCGATTGGAAGCAGACAGAATACAGGTTCCGAAACGCGGTTACAATCGGCGGGCTAACTCGGCTGGGACTTGGGGGCAGAATTCCCCATCAGCTCCACGAAGACCCGGAAGAGTTCGGGGTCGATGTCCGGCGACATTTTCTCTTTCATGAGGCGGAGCGCCGAGAAGGTGTCCAAAGCCTGTTTGTAGGTGCGGCGCGTTGTAAGCGCGTCGAAGATGTCGGCGATGGTAGAGATGCGAACCAGCGGATCAAGCTTGTTCGAGGCAAGGTTGTCGGGATAGCCGCCTCCCCCCATCTTCTCGTGGTGATGGCGGACGACATCCAGCGAAAGATCCGTGAAGACGCCATGGTCTTTCAGGAGGTCGTAGCCGTAAACGGGGTGCAGGCGCATCTGCTTCCACTCATCTTCCGAGAGTTTCCCTTTGCTGCGCAGAATATTGGGATCGATTCTGCTCTTGCCTACGTCGTGAAGCAGTACGCCGTGCCCGAACTCCAACAGCGTGTCGTGATCGGCGATTCCCGCACGGTGCGCCAACGAGAAACTGTAGACGAAGACGTTAACGCTGTGCGTGTAGGTGTAATAGTCGTAGGAAACCAACCCGACCAAATGCTCGAAGGAGCTGGATTCGCGAACGAGAAATCCCGCGGTCGATTCGACGAGGTCCTTGCTGCGCTTCATCAAGTCAGTCGACTCTGGATTCGCGAAGATATCTTCGACCATGGTGTGGGCAGTGGTGTAAAGGATGTCGGAGCGCTCGCGGAGTGGCAAACGATCATCATGCAAGACTGATTCGAGATGCTGTTCGAGGTATTGCGCAAAATTTCGCTCTTGCGAGATAGGAATCAGGATGGTTTCATGCCGATTTTCCGTTAGTCGCTGCAAAACTTCCGGAGTTATCGACTGACTCCGGCTTCGAAAGAGGACTGGGTGCAGATCGCTGCTCACTTTGACGTAGATGTCGAAGTCCGTGACGGTATCCGCAAGCAGGCTTGCGATAGGAATTGGCCTGAACAGGCTCACGGCTTCCTCGGCGTTGTCGACGTTCGTTTCAGATGTCATGCGTTTGAAAAATCCTTCTCAAATGCAACTGAAAGTATTTCATTGGCAATCACGTCGGCCGCGTCCGGCTTCGCCAATGCGCCAGCGGCCACTTCCATCGAGTCTAGCCGTTCACTGTCGGACAACAGACGGCGGAGTTCTTGGAGCAATGTGTCTGATGTCAGCGAGGCATCCAGCAAGAGCACGGACGCGCCCGCTTCCACAAATGCTTTCGCATTGTGTTCCTGGTGATTGTCTGTTGCATGTGGATAGGGAATCAAAATCGACGGTTTGTGCATCATCGCGATCTCAGCCGTGGTCGATGCGCCTGATCGTGTGACGATAATATCTGCCGCGGCGCACGCGGCGGCCATATCGTCTATGAAGGCATGCACCTGCGTGGGAGCAGGGGCCGATCGGGTGGCTTCCCGCGCGCGGGGTGCGTCGGCGTTTCCGGTCATCCAGACAATCTGGAATTCGTCTGGGTGTAGCAGCGGCAACATGCCGGCGACGGCGTCGTTAATCGAGCGCGCTCCCTGGCTGCCGCCGCATACGAGAACGACCGGGCGAAGCGGGTCGAGCGAGAAACGTTCGCACGCCTCGGCGCGACTGGGCGGCGATGCAAACGCAGCGCGAACGGGATTTCCCACTACTTTGGCGCGTTCTTTTGGATAAGCACCGACCGTTTCGGAGAAGCTGAGGAAGATCTTGTGCGCGCGCTGCGCAGCGATGCGGTTTGTGACGCCCATGAGCCGGTTTTGCTCGTGAAGCACGGTTTCGATTCCCATGCGCGGCGCGAGATACATGGCAGGCAAGGACACATAGCCCCCGACCCCAAAGACAACGTCCGGCGCGAAATTGCGCAGGTACACCCATGCCCGAAGCATCGACCAGACCAGTTTTGCGGCAACGATGGCGCGGCGCAGAATTTTTTTTCGTGGCCAGCCTTCGACGGGCAGGGCGCGAAACGGAATGCCGAGCCTGGTGCAGATGCGATGTTCGATGGCGTCCTCGCGGCCAATCCAAAGCACGCTTAAGTGCGGATCGCGCCGCAGCAGTTCCTCGTACACTGCAACGGCAGGCGATGTATGACCACCAGTGCCTCCGCCTGTAATGACAAGTCGCATCGTCTACACGCGGTGCGGCACCGCTGCCATGTGCATGGGACGGTCTCTTTCAACGGCACGAGAGCCAACGCTAAGCAGGATGCCGATGAGAAACATATTCATGATGAGCGAGCTGCCCCCCGCGCTGATGAACGGGAGCCCAAGACCTTTTGTGGGAAGCAACCCGGTGGTGACGCCCATGTTGACGGCTGCCTGCACCGTGATCAGCGTGACAATTCCGCTGGCAAGCAGCGTGCCATACAAATCGCGGGCGCATACAGCAATGCGCAAGGACACAATTAACAGGAGCGCGAACAATCCCACGAGGGCGAAGGTGCCGGCAAGACCCATCTCTTCGCCCCAGACGGCGAACACGAAATCGGAATGCGGATCGGGTAGCCAGTAGAGCTTCTGCTCGCTTGCGCCCAAGCCACTGCCCCATATGCCGCCGCGGGCGAATCCGATCATGGACTCGACCAACTGGAGTGCTCCGTCTGAACGATGCGCCCACGGATCCAGGAAGGATGTGATTCGTTCCATGCGCTCGGGGCTGGTGCGAATTGCGGCAACGACACCCGCTATTGCGGGAGCGCCGACAAGCCCGATATGCCAGAGTTTTCCGCCGGCCATGAATATCATGGCTATGGCTACCGTGCCGAGCACTACGGGAGTGCCGAGGTCTTTTTCCAACAGCACGAGGAAAGCGAACAGCGAGGTAATGATTACGGGCGGGAGGAATCCTGTCCAGAAACGTCGAATAGTGTTCTGATTTTCTGAAAGTTTCAATGAGAGGGCGAGAATCAGGGAAAGTTTGGCAAGTTCGCTGGGCTGAAAGTTGACTCCCGCGATAGTGACCATCGGCGCGCGCCGCGGACTTCCTCGCCGAAAATCAATACGGCGATAAGCGCGAGGACGGTAAAGCCCGCGATGCTCCAAGCGACCGGTCGCGCCTGCCAGAACCGGTAATCCAGCCGTGCGGCGAAGAGCATCAGAAAGAAACCCAACAGGGCGTAGATGCCGTGCATTTTGAGGTAGAGCATGGGATCAGCGATTTGACCGCCGGGTTGCGGGCGGCCGATGCCCGCGCTGTACGACATGACGAGCCCGATGAGCACCAGCACGATGGTAATGTTTAACGCGAAAATGGTCTCCCGTTTCATCGCAGGGCTCCTTGCGCGATTGCGCGCACGCACTCTTTGAACACCGCGCCGCGATGTTCGAAATTATCAAACATGTCGAAACTCGCACAGGCTGGAGACAACAACACTGCGTCACCCGTACTGGCCGCGTTCGCGGCACGCTGCACGGCGTCTTCCATGGATTCAGCGGGCACCACGGGCACCAGATCGCCGAATGCCGCGATTAACAACGGCGTATCCTCGCCGATGCAAACAAGCTGCTTGACGTGCCGCTGGACCAGTTCGCGCAAGGGCGCGTAGTCGGAGCCTTTGCCTCTTCCACCGGCGATCAGCACAACGGGGTTATGAAAACTTTCCAACGCGACGCGCAGGCTGTCGATGTTGGTCGATTTTGAGTCATTGAAGTAATCCACCCCATCGCGCTCGAGTACGTGTTCGATGCGATGTTCGACCCCGCGAAACGCGCGTAAACCGGCGAGAACATCGTCGAAATCGAAGCCGCCCGCGTACATCATCGTCAGCGCGGCCAGCACGTTCTGCAAGTTGTGACGACCCGGTAAGAGCGTATCCGATACGTCGGCTATATGAAGTTCGCCGAGACAAATATCATTGCCGCGAACCCACAGACCGCGATCGACTTTTTCAGACAGACTGTATTGCCATATGGTGCCGCGCGTGGAAGACGCCATCGCGCGCACATGCGGATCGTCAATATTGATTGCGGACTTGTCATTCTCCTGCTGACACGCGAAGATTCGTGCCTTGGCGGCGGCGTATGCTTCGATACTGCCGTGTCGCGCGAGATGATCGGGCGTCACGTTCAATACCGTCGCTATCCAGGGCCTAAACGTGCGCGCGAGTTCCAATTGATAGCTGCTGATTTCCAGCACCATAAATGGCGGAGCGGGATCAGCCAGCACGGCGGTAGAAAATGGCGTGGCATTGTTGCCAGCGAGAATCACTTCTTCGCCGCAAGCCGCAACGAGACATCGAAGCAATTCCGTGGTCGTGGTCTTGCCATTCGTGCCCGTCACTGCGAGTATTCGCGACCGACAGTACGGAAACGAGAATTCGAGTTCACTGACAACATCCGCGCCGACTTCGCGCGCGGCGCGAATGCAGGGCAGGCCTGGCGGGACGCCCGGGCTTGGGATGACAAGCGCGGCGTGTTCAAACGCGCGCGCGGTATGCCCGCCCACTTCATACGCGACACCCATTTCATCGAGTTGCGGCGTGAATGCTGCGAGCTCTTGCGCGGACTGTACGTCGGTCAGAAAGGGTTCGGCACCCTCCCGTTTCAAGAGACGGGCGAGCGAAACCGACGTTCGGCCAATGCCGACCAGTGATACTTTCTTGCCATGCACGTCCATGGTCATCGCAGCTTCAACGTCGCGAGACTCATCAGGGCGAAAATCAGCGCGACTACCCAGAACCGAATTACGACCTTCGTCTCATTCCAACCGCGCAATTCGAAATGATGGTGCAGAGGCGCCATTCGAAAGACGCGCTTGCCCCGAAGTTTGAAAGACGCGACCTGGATAATCACGCTCATTGCTTCGACGACGAACAGGCCGCCGACGACAACCAGAAGCAATTCCTGCTTTGTCAGAATCGCCATCGCGCCCAACGCGCCGCCGAGCGCCAAGGACCCGGTGTCGCCCATGAAAACTTCGGCGGGGTGACAATTGAACCAGAGAAAGCCAAGCCCTGCGCCGAGCATCGCCGCGCCGAATACCGTGAGTTCGCTTGCCTCAGGAACGTGGATAAGGAAAAGATACTCCGACCAATCCGCGCGGCTGACCACGTAGGCGATGCCGGTGTACGTGAGCAGCGAGATGATGGATGCGCCAATCGCAAGGCCGTCCAGTCCATCTGTAAGATTCACGGCATTTGATGCACAAACGATGATTAACAAGACGAACGCGGCGTAGATCGCACCCATGGAAATAAGGGTCATCTTCAGTCCGGGTACTTCCACTTTCGAATGCACGTTTGGCGGCGACATTGCAATGAGTTCCGGGAAGGCCGCCTCGAACAGGAGGCGGTTCAGGCGTTGCGTTTCGCGATCGGTAAGTGAAGGCACGCCGTATTCAATGTAGCGCCTGGCTTCAGACGTCAACGGCAGCCCGGTCCACAGTTTTTCGTCATAAAGATCCGGACGTTCGATTACATTCCGCAGGCCGTCGAGTACGTTTCTGCGCAGCTCACCATCCCAAGGGATATTGGCAGGAGCGGCATCGATAATTGCGCGCGTGGCATCGGGCAAAAGCGATACGCAGCGCTCCGCTGCTGTGACCGGGACATCCACTTTCCTTTTTAGAAGAGCGCTGAATGCCGACCAGTCCTTCACGTCGTACGACGCAATATAGGTTGCACTGAAAGCGATAGGACTCCAAACGAGGTAAATCCCCAACACGAGTCCAACGAGAATCTGGCCGAGGAATTTTCCTTTGGCGCTGAGCCCCTGGTTGTGTTTTCGGCGGAGCTTTATGTAGTCGTCGAGAAAGCCGACGGCGCCGAGAAGGAAAACAACTGCGAGGGCTATGAGCAACAATCGGTTTGTGAAACGGCCCCAGAGCGCGAGCGACATGAGCATAGACAAAACGATCAGCGCGCCGCCCATCGTTGGCGTGCCCGCCTTGTTTTTGTGCAATGCATGCAGATCCGCGACGTGATCTTTTTTTATGTACTGTCCGATCTTGAGTGATCGCAGCAATCGAATCACGGTGGGACCAATAATCAGCGAGATCAGGAAGGCAGTGAGCGCGGCACCCCCAGCGCGCACCGTATTGTACGTGAGCACGTTGAAGGCTGATATTTCCGGCCGAAGCAATAGGCCGAGGTAATAAAGCATGGCGTTATCCGGAAACCAAGCGAAGCTGCTCGATCACGCGTTCCATTCGCATGCCTCGAGAGCCTTTGACGAGTAGCACATCGTCGGGCTTCGCAATGTCGAGAATCGCGCGGGCAACGGCGGCGTGATCGGGAAGGACTTCGGCGTGTGAAACCCCTGAAACCCGAGCGGCCTCTATGATAGCAGATGCGAAGTTGCCGACGGCAAACACATGGTGGATGCCGAGGCGACCCGCAAGTTCGCCGATTTCGGCGTGTAGCCGTGCAGAATCCGGGCCGAGTTCGAGCATGTCGCCCAGTGCCGCGATGCGCGCTCCACCACTGGGACGTTCCGCCAGGCCCTGAATCGCGGCGGCCATGCTTGCGGGGCTGGCATTGTACGAATCATCGATGATGCTCAGCGTTCCAATCTTAAGCTGCTTGAAGCGCGCGGGGTCTGCCGCGACCGCGCGAAGCGGCACCTCGAATTCGGAGATGCCGTGCTGAAGCCCGACCGCAACTGCGAGCAGGACGTTGCTCGCGTGCGCGCGGTTGGCAAGTGGAAGCCGAATCTTTCCGATCGGATCAATCGTGAGATTCAGTTCGCCGGAGTCATCGAAAGCGCATGCCAACAAGCTGATATCGCCCTTTGCGCCAAAGGTCACGTGCCTGCACTTCGCGCGTTCGGCTGCCTTCACACACCACGGGTTGTCTGTGTTGACATAAAAGATTCCCTCGGGCGGCAAGGCTTCGGCGATCTCCGCTTTGGTAGCGGCGATGTTTTCGATGGTTTTGAATCCTTCGAGATGCGCGGGCGCCACTAACGTTATGGCGCTCTCCACCGGCTTTGCAATCGCGCAAAGCTCAGCGATATTTCCCCGGTGGGCGGCGCCCATTTCGATGATCGCGGCGTCGGTTCTTTCATCGATCTGCAAAAGAGACAGCGGGCATCCGATCTCGTTGTTGAGGTTGCCTTTCGTTTTAACGACTTGCATTCGCGAGCCCAATACGGCCGCGATCATGTCTTTGGAGGTGGTCTTTCCGCAGGAACCGGTAACGGCGATAATTGGAAGGGCGTGACGCGCGCGATGCCAGGCCGCGAAGGCCTGAAGTGCGGACTGCGCATTCGAAACGATGATAC
>CALEZK010000134.1 GCA_937928585.1 uncultured bacterium
CCGCGCGACGCCGCGAGAAGCCGACGTTATGGTTGTCGCGGGGACAGTTTTCATTAAAGTGGCGCCGGTGGTTCGCCAACTATATGACCAGATGATGGAACCACGTTGGGTCATATCGATGGGTTCGTGCGCCAATTCCGGCGGCATGTACGACATTTACAGCGTCGTGCAGGGTGTGGACAAGTTCCTGCCGGTTGATGTTTACGTGCCTGGTTGCCCGCCGCGTCCCGAGGCATTCATGGAAGCGCTGGGACTGCTTCAGGACACCATCGGCAAAGAGCGCAGGCCCTTGAGCTGGACCGTTGGGCCGCAAGGCGTCATTCAGCAACCGCGTCCGGTCATGCGCGATCTCAAGCAAGAAGAACGCACGAAAGCAACTGACCTGCGACCGATGGACTCGGTGTAGTTCGGGATTAGCGATCCACTTCAGATGCAAACACTAACCTCAAGCATATCCGGCGAACTTCTGACCCGTTTCGGGGCCGCTATCCGTGGCGAACAGACGACACGGGACGGCGTGCCCACTTTGTGGGTTGCTCGCGACGCGATTCGAAAGGTGCTTACCTTTCTAAAATCCGAAGTCTCCGCGCCGTATCCTGTGCTCTATGATCTTTTCGGCGTGGATGAGCGCGTGCGCGGCGATCGGGCGTCGCATCCATATATCGAAGACTACACGGTTGTCTATCACCTGATGTCCTACGAGCGGAACGAAGACATACGCCTGAAGGTGGCGATCAGCGGCGAGAAACCCTCTGTGGATTCCGTTACCGGGGTATGGCAGTGCGCGAATTGGTATGAACGCGAAGCGTGGGACCTTTATGGCATTCGCTTTAACGGTCACCCTAACCTGCGCCGAATCTTAATGCCGAATACGTGGGTGGGGCATCCGCTGCGCAAAGACCACCCCGCGCGGGCGACGGAGATCGAGCCTTTCCAGCTTCCGGACGACAAACTCCAGCGCGAACAGGAAGCGATGGAATTCAAACCGGAAGAATGGGGACTTGATCGCGGCACGGACGAATTTGACTACATGTTCCTGAACCTGGGGCCTCATCACCCTGGGACGCACGGCCTGCTGCGCATCATTCTTCAATTAGACGGCGAAGAAATCGTCAACGCGATACCAGATATCGGATACCACCATCGCGGCGCAGAGAAGATGGCCGAGCGCCAGACGTGGCATACCTTTATTCCGTATACCGATCGCATCGATTATCTCAGCGGTGTGATGAACAACCTTGCGTACCTTCTGGCCTTGGAAAAACTGGCTGGAATCGAAGTGCCGCCGCGGGCGCAAGTAATACGAATCATGTTGTCGGAGTTTTTCCGCATTGCAAGCCATCTGGTTTGGTACGGAACCTTTGCGCAGGACCTTGGCGCCATGTCCCCCACTTTCTTCATGTTCAACGATCGCGAGCGCATTTTCGACGTTATCGAGCCGATATGCGGCGGACGCATGCACCCTAGCTGGTTTCGCATCGGCGGCGTGGCACATGACCTGCCGAAAGGTTGGGAGGTTGCGATTCGCGAGTTTATCAGCTACTTCCCGGCGCGTTTAAAAGACTACGACAATGGCTTGATGAAGAACCGTATTTTCAAGAAGCGCGCCATCGGCATAGGCGCCTATTCGCTGAAGGAAGCCATTGAATGGGGCGTGACAGGCCCTGGGCTTCGCGCTTGCGGTTTTGACTGGGATTTTCGGAAAAAGCGCCCCTATTCCGGTTTTGAGAACTTCGAGTTTGATATACCCATCGCGCAGGCGGGTGATTGCTACGCCAGGGCACAGGTGCGCATCGAAGAGATGCGGCAGAGCCTGCGCATAATCGAACAGTGCGTGAACAACATGCCGGAAGGGCATTACAAGTCCGAGCACTCGCTGACGACGCCGCCGCGAAAAGAACGGACGATGCACGACATTGAGACATTGATTACGCATTTCTTGAATGTAAGTTGGGGCCCGATTATTCCGGCTGGCGAAGCGTATTTTAATATTGAAGGCAGCAAAGGCGCGTATGGTTATTCCTTATTCAGCGATGGCAACACAATGTCTTACCGCACGCGAATTAGGACCCCTTCTTTTCCGCATATGCAAATGTTGCCGCTATTGAGCAAAGGCGTAACGGTGTCGGATCTTTTGGCAATTTTGGGAAGCATGGACTACGTCCTTGCGGACGTTGATCGGTAGTTGAGCGATGCTTACAGAAGCACTTAAAGCCGAAATAGAATCCCATATTCATGAACCAGAGCACCGTCAATCGGCGTGCACAGAAGCGCTTCGCATCGTTCAGCGTGAGCGCGGCTGGATCGACGACGAGAGTATCAAGGACATCGCTGAGTTTCTGGGGATGACAACGCACGAACTGGACAGTGTGGCGACGTTTTTCAATTTGATTCATCGTCGCCCCGTGGGCAGGCATGTTATCCGATTGTGCTCAAGCGTGAGTTGCTGGGTATTGGGGTACGACGCGCTGCGTGAGGCGATTCTGACGAGGCTCGGCATTTCCCTTGGGCAAACGACGGGCGACGGGCGATTTACGGTGCTTCCGCACCAATGCCTGGGGACCTGTGATCGGGCACCCGCGCTGATGATTGGAATGGACCTGTATCAGAACGTGGACCCGACAAAGTTGGATGAGATTCTGGATCGGTACGCGTAGATGTCTGAGAAACCCTTAACAGAGCGGATTCGTCCGAATGAAGCGCCAGGCGTGATCGCCGAATATGAGCGATTGGGGGGGTATGCCTCTATTCGCAAGGCTTTGAAAGACATGCAGCCGGCGGATGTGACGCAGTTGGTGAAAGACGCGAATCTGAGAGGACGCGGCGGCGCTGGATTCCCGACCGGAATCAAGTGGTCGATCGTTCCGCAGGGAGCTGACGCACCGAGGCCAAAGTACCTGGTGGTGAACGCGGACGAGATGGAGCCGGGCACATTCAAAGATCGGGTGTTGCTTGAAGGCGATCCGCATCAGATGATTGAGGGCATCATACTTTCCTCATTCGCGATACAGGCGGACATTGCTTATATCTTTCTTCGCGGCGAGTACACCCTTGCGCAGGAACGTCTTGAAAAGGCGATTCACGAGGCGTATGAATCCGGTTATCTCGGGAAAAATATCCTTTCAAGCGGCTACTCCCTCGACCTGTATCTCCACATGAGTATTGGGAGGTACATTTGCGGCGAAGAAACCGCATTGCTCAACGCACTTGAAGGCAAGCGCGCAACGCCGCGCGCGAAGCCCCCGTTTCCGCAGGCCAGCGGCCTATGGGGTAAGCCGACGATCGTGAACAATGTGGAAACGCTGTGCAATCTGCCGCACATCGTCAATCGCGGTGTGGACTGGTTCAAGTCACTGAGCAAAACGCCGAACGGCGGAACGAAACTATTCGGCGTAAGCGGGAAGGTCAAGCGCCCTGGTTTATGGGAACTTCCCCTTGGCGTTACGGTTGGCGAGATTATGGATCTCGCGGGTGGCATGCGTGACGGCCTTTCGGTTCGCGGAATAATTCCTGGCGGGGCATCGACAGACTTTCTTGGCCCGGAGCACATGGAACTTCCGATGGATTTCGACACCGTCGGTAAGGCGGGTAGCCGTATGGGCACGGGAACGATGATCATTCTCGATGACAAGACCTGTCCGGTTGGCATGGTTCACAATCTGACGCAATTTTTCTCGCACGAATCCTGCGGTTGGTGCACACCGTGCCGCGATGGTTTGCCTTGGCTGCAGAACGTGCTTTGGGCCATCGAAACCGGCAAAGGCGTCAACGAAGACATGGAGATGTTATCGCGGCACACGAAGTTGCTCGGACCTGGCATGACCTTTTGCGCGCTTGCGCCGGGCGCCATGGCGCCTTTGGGCAGCGCACTGACGCGTTTCAAAGATGATTTCGAACGGCACATCCGCGACAAGCGGTGTCCTTGGAGTTAGGTAGTGCCCACGATTTATATAGACGGCAAACCTCACGAGATTCAGGACGGCCAGAATCTGCTCGAAGCATGCATCGAGTTGGGGCTTAATGTTCCCTATTTCTGTTGGCATCCGGCTCTGGGATCGGTGGGTGCGTGCCGTCAATGCGCGATCAAACAGTACCGCGATGAGACCGATACGCAGGGGCGCATCATCATGTCGTGCATGACACTGGCTAGCGATGGCGTGCGCATAACGGTGGAAGACAAGGAATCTCGAGACTTTCGGGCGAGCGTCATTGAGTGGATGATGACCAACCACCCGCATGACTGTCCCGTATGTGACGAGGGCGGCGAATGCCATCTGCAAGATATGACGCTAATGACCGGGCACAATTATCGCGAATACCGGTTTAAGAAAAAGACGTACAACAACCAATATCTCGGTCCGCTGATCAATCATGAGATGAACCGGTGTATTCAGTGTTACCGCTGTGTGCGGTATTACAAAGACTATGCCGGCGGCCGCGACTTGGATGCGTTTGCCGCACACAATCACGTTTACTTTGGGCGCAGCGAAGACGGCATTTTGGAGAACGAGTTCAGCGGGAACCTTGTTGAGGTTTGCCCGACCGGCGTGTTCACGGACAAGACGCTCAAAGATCACTTTACACGACGTTGGGACTATAACACCGCGCCTTCGGTCTGCGTTCACTGTGCGCTGGGGTGCAACATCACCCCCGGCGAACGGTACGGGAAGCTGCGTCGCATCCGCAATCGCTACAATAGGGCGGTTAATGGCTATTTCCTTTGCGATCGCGGCCGGTACGGGTACGAGTTCGTCAATAGCGAAAAGCGCCCGAAGGCACCGCTGAAGAAACATATCGCGGATGATGGAAATGCATTTCACGTGCCGGTTACGCGTGAAGAGGCGATGGATCAGCTGGGTGCGCTACTCGCGAATGGCGCGAAAGCGATTGGTATCGGTTCGCCTCGCGCATCTCTTGAGGCCAATTTTGCGTTGCGCGTGCTCGTTGGCGCAGAAAATTTCTATCTGGGAATCCCACAGGCGGACTACCGGTTGCTGTCGGCTATTCTTGAAATTGTCATCGGGGGGCCTGCGCGCCAGCCTGGTCTTGGCGCTCTGAAAGATCACGATGCCGTGTTCATTCTCGGCGAGGACCTAACCAATGTTGCGCCACTTGCCGCGTTAAACGTACGACAAACGGTTGCCAATCAGCCCAAGGCGGCAATTAAGAAAATGGGAATTCCCGAATGGAATGACCTTGCGGTGCGGCGCGCGATAGATGTCGACAAGGGACCACTCTTTATTGCCGCGCCATTCGGCGGAAAACTTGACGATGTCGCCACCGAGACTTTCCACGCTTCCCCCTCCGTTCTCGCGAAGCTGGGGCATGCGGTTGCGCACCTTCTCGATCCCGAAGCTCCGGCAGTGGTAAACGCATCGCCCGAACTTGAAGCATTGGCTCAGCGCATCGCCGGCGCACTTAGTAAGGCTGAAAAGCCACTGATCATTTCCGGCCCATCCTGTGGCAGCGAGGAAGTGATACAGGCGGCGGCGAACGTAGCGTGGGCACTTTGTCGTAAGAACAAGCCCGCCAGCATCTATTACACCGCCCATGAGTGCAATGCCATCGGCTTGGGAATGATCAGCGGCGGCCACATCGAAGGTGCAGCGAAGGCAGTTCTGGATGGTTATGCTGATACATTGGTCATTTTGGAAAACGATCTGTATCGCCGAGCCGACTCTGAACTCATCGATGCCATGCTTGCGAAGGCAAAGCATGTCGTGGTGGTTGATCACACCTATCATGCAACCGCCGACAAGGCACATTTCGTACTGCCCGCGGCCACTTTTGCGGAAGGCGATGGCACGGTGGTGAACAACATAGGCCGCGCGCAGCGCATGATGCAGGTATACAAGCCTGAGGGCGAGATCACTGAAAGTTGGCGCTGGTTGCGGCGTTTGCGCACCGCGGCCGGCAAAGGCAAAGAGACTGACTGGCTTTTCCTCGATTCCTTTATTGGCGCGTTGGTTGAAGAGATTCCGACTTTCAAACGTATTCTCGACGCTGCGCCATCTGCATCATTTCGCGTTGGCGGACAGAAAATTCCGCGTCAGTCGCACCGGTTCAGCGGACGAACTGCGATGAAGGCCAACGTTGCGGTTAGCGAGACGGCAGTCGCGACCGATGCGGATTCCGCCTATTCCTTTTCAATGGAAGGATTTCAGGCGCTTACCCCGGCGGCCGTGATGTCGTCGTTCTGGGTGCCAGGGTGGAACTCTGC
>CALEZK010000135.1 GCA_937928585.1 uncultured bacterium
TCTCCATTGTGGGTGGTGTGTTGCGAGCGTGCTGTTGCCTCCGCGCGCAATCTCCACACAGTCTGCGGCGAGGCGATACTGTGAGACCGCGAGGCGCGCGGAGAATACAAGCAGGAGCGCTGCCGCAAGCATGCGCAAGGTGGAAGCACGCGCCCGGTGCACAAACGCCGAAATATGCACCAATGCGAATCCACATGCGGCCACATAAAAGGGATATGCAAAGAACAGAAATCGATAGCGTTTGTATGCAATCCCAAAATTCAAAACAAGCAAAGGCACCACGAAAGCAAGCAGGACAAGCAGCGCGCGGCGGTCACGCTTCCATGCGAGCATTGCAAATCCCGCGCACGCCAAGACGAAAAAGCCAGAACCAAGATTGAGCGTGTAGAATCTGAAGTAATAGAGTGAATCCGTTTGATCGCGATCGACAAGATCGGTCTCGCGAATGTCTGTCTTCAATGCCTCTCGAAAGATTGCATCGTGCTCCGCTTTGGGCAATGCGAGATAGTAGCCAAGCAGCGTGCCTGCCCCCAGGGTGCCACATATAACAATAAGGGCCGTCCACCGCGTGCGCAGTTTTCGTTCATGGAAGCAAAGACATAGGGCATACGCGCCTATGGGTCCGAGGAAAAAGACCGTCTGCGGACCCGCCAGTAGTCCCAGCACATAGCAGCCGGTAATTGCCGCGCCCCACCAGACAAGCGCCCTGCGCGATTGCGCTTCCCCGAATCGCCACACGCACCACAACATAACGAGATACACGGTCTGGTGGAGCATGTAGAATCGCGCTTGCCGCGCCCACGCCAATTGCCACGGAGACCACGCGAGCAACAATGCACTGATAGCTGCGGCTGGCCCGCCGATCAATGGCCTCAGCAATCGGTACGTCAGCAGGATGTTCGCGACGCCGAATACCGCCGACAGCGAACGCACCGCCGCTTCGCCATCGCCAAAGATGGCAATAACCCCCGCCAGCAGATAGTTGAAAATGGTGCCGTTGGTAAACAACTTGCCGCTGATCAACAGCGGCTTGCCTGACTCGAGTATCTCTTTCCCGACGTAAACGTGGATGAGTTCGTCATGCCAGAGGCTCGGTTTACCAAGATTGGTGAACGACAGTACGCATGCGGAGAGGACTGCAATCACGACCACGGCAGTCTCGACTGTGCCCGCGCGCGCAGACTGGCTTGCTTTGGCTTCAGTCATTCGATTTCTCGATTTCAACGGAGATCATGCTACCGGAGACGAAATGCAGCAGCGCGTCTTCCAGTTTGGCGGCCACGAGAAGCGGCAGCGTTGCGAATTCCTTCAAAGCAAACAGCCACACCGGCGGGCTCGCCGGCGCGCCATCCACGGCAGGATTACCGGACATACCCAGCGCGCGCGCGATGTAAAACTGCGCGTCGCTGCAATTGCTTTCGACAAACCGGCCCTGATAACTCATGCCGGTGACGCGAAGCGATTTCGGCAACAGGGCAGCGATGTCGTTCACCTCATAGCCCTGCACAACGTGGTCTTCCGGGTCGAGTTGCAGGCCGAGCGACACGCCGATGCGCAATGCGTGTGATCGGGACGGGCAAGACACCCGCAATACGCCGCCGGGTCGCAGCACACGCGCGCATTCAAGCAATAGCGCCGCGGGGTGATCGAGATGTTCGATGATGTGAGACGCGATCACGACGTCAAAGGCGCCGCTGGAGAACGGCAAAGCACACGAGTCCGCACGCACGCAATCCGCCGAAGCAACCGGCGTGACTCGGCCCAGGGTGTGTTGCAGCGCGCGCAACGCCTGACTGGAAAGATCACACGCGGTAACGTCGAACCCCGCCCATGACGCGAGGAGGACATTTGCGCCGCCGCCAGTCCCCGCATCGAGCAGACGCGAATGACCGCGCACGCGCATGCGATGTAGAAAGCGATTGACCGTCGCGATCCCCATGCGTGCGCCGAAATGCCAGAAGGGCATAAAATCGCGCGGAACTCGGTATGCTTCGAACATGCCCCCCCTGCTCGCGTTGGCGCGCTTCATAGCGCTCTAATCGTAATCCGTTCGCTACTCCCCAGTCACCACTGAAATCAGGAAGCGGGCGCTGCGGGAAGTTCGCATAAACAAGTGCCGACCATTACGATGTGACGCGCATCAACATCTGGAAGGCACGCGCGAAGGCGCGTGATAGGTCATGAATCTCTCTGAACTCGATTACGAATTGCCCGAAGCGCTCATAGCGCAGCACCCCGCCGCTCAACGGGACAAGTCGCGCCTGCTGGTTGTGGACCGCGCGAGCTGCATGATTCAGGAAGATGTGTTCGCGAACATTGCGAATTATTTCCGCGCGGGTGATTGCATCATCCTCAACGAGACTCGGGTGATTCGCGCGCGCCTGCATGCGGCGAGACCGTCAGGTGGCAAGGCGGAGATCTTCCTGTTGCACGAACTGGCTCCCGGCGAATGGGAGGCGCTGGTGAAACCTTCGGCAAAAATACTGCCCGGCACCACGTTGCGCCTGGGCCCGGTTCGGGCAACGGTGGAGGAGCGCGTCGGAAGCGGCAGACGGCGTGTTGTGTTTAACAAGCCGGATGTTTTGAAGATACTCGAGCAGTCCGGGGAAGTGCCGCTACCGCCTTATATTCATCGCGATAAAGACGACCCGAACGACGGCGAACGGTACCAAACGATCTTTGCGAAGGAACCGGGGTCCGTGGCGGCGCCGACCGCCGGCCTGCACTACACCGATGCGGTGTTCGCCGCGATCGCAGCCAAAGGCGTGCAGCGCGCCACAATTACCCTCCACGTTGGGTATGGCACGTTCAGCCCGATTCGCGCCGAACGGATCGAAGAACACACGCTGGAACCGGAAGTGTTCACGCTGCCGCAACAAACGGCGGACCTGATCAACACTACGCGCGCCGGAGGCGGGCGCGTGATCGCCGTCGGCACGACGACAACGCGCGTGCTTGAATCACAGTTCCGGGACGGAAAGGTTCAGGCCGGACACGGAGAGACATCGCACTACATCTACCCGCCATACACGTTTCGCGCGGTGGATGTATTGCAAACGAACTTTCATTTGCCCAAGAGCAGTCTGCTGGCGTTGGTTTACGCTTTCGCGGGGACCGATCTCGCGCGAAAAGCGTATGCAACCGCTATCGCGAAACGGTTCCGCTTTTACAGTTACGGGGATGCGATGCTGATCGTATAGGTCAACGCGAAGGAGAGGGAGACCTCTACTCGTCGTCCTCACCGTCACCCTTGCGATCGATCTCGTGTTTTTTTAGGCGATACTGCAGCGTTTTGTACGTCAACCCGAGCAATTCCGCCGCTTCTTTAATGGAGCCGCCGCTGCGCCCGAGCGCCTGCCGAATGAGGTCCTGTTCCAATT
>CALEZK010000136.1 GCA_937928585.1 uncultured bacterium
GTGTGCGCCATGTCCGCTTGGAAGCCGAGCGTCTTCGGGCGATCGACCAGTTCAAGCAGCTTGATCATTTCCTTCCACGAGTGCATGCCGCCCCAGCAGATTTCGCCCTCGGCCGCAAGTCGTTCTCCGTAGCCTTCCGCAACGTCGCAGGCTTCGCGAAACGTATCGGCAATCTTGCGCGTGCCTTCCGCGGGATTCGCGTCCCAATCGGCCACGCCGCACGCGGAATCAATGCGAATCACGCCATAAGGACGCGCACCCAATTCGCGCAGTTGTTTGCCGATGTTGCAGGCCTTTTTCACTTGCGCCACAAATTGCTTGCGCTCGTCCGCGCTGCCCATCGTCGAACCGCCGCCCGTAGGCGGCCACACGGGCGCCACCAGCGAACCGATCGCGAGATTCTTTGAGCGAAACTTGTCGGCCAGCTTCTTCACGCCATCGGCGTCGGTGTCGATGCTGATGTGCGGATCCGACAAAAACAGATCCATGCCGTCAAACTTCACACCGTCCACTTCCGCGGCCGTCGTGAGTTCGATCATCTTGTCCAAATCAATCGGCGGCTCCGACCCTTCGCCCTTGCCAACCAACCCCGGCCACGCGGCGTTATGAAGCTTCGGATACGTATTCTTCGACGGACTCATTGATTCACTCCTTATCTGATCTAATCAGTAAAAATGTTTGCAAAAACTTTCTAGCTGTCTCGCGTAACACGTACTGGCCGTTCTTTCGTTAAACACGCTGCCGAAACGTGTGCGCCTCGCCTCTGCAGGACGTGTTTATCTATTCCGAGGCGCCAATTTCTTCGCTTCGCTCCCGCTCAAGACTCTTTCCATCGGTTGGGGTCGGCATCGTATCGAAAATCGCGACAAGAAGGAGGCCAAGCAAGATCATGATTCCAAGAGCGAAAACGTAATCACGCAGCTTTCTTTGCTTACGTCTGATTGCTTCGTCTTGTTCCACGTCCAGCTTGATATCGACATCTTGCACGCAGCACCTATAGTTTCCAATTGGTCGCAACCCTGACCGCTACAACTTCCCCCTGCGCGCATTCGTTGTCCCCGGACAACAGCGAACATTGCACGACCGTCTTCTTGGGCTTCTCCTCAACGATCCGCGCGCGCAGGTTCACCGGCTTGTCGATTGGCGTGGGCTTCAAATAACTCACATTCATCGCGCCGGTGACATACCAGATCTCCGGTGAGGTGCCGGCATTGCGCCCCTCGCGGCGGTACGCGCTCGCAACGGCGGTGCAGATGCAATGACAATCTATCAGCGTCGCGATAATGCCACCGTTCAAGTATTGCTTCGGCCCGGCGGAATGGTGCGGGCTAGGCATGAAGGTGCACACCGACTCCTCCCCGTCCCAATAGCTCTTGATGTGCAAGCCGTGCGGGTTCGAGGGGCCGCAGCCGTAACAATAGTTGTCCGGCATCGCGTCCTGAAACGCAACGCCGCGTTCGCTAGGGGAATTCGGCTTATTCAAAAAGAGATTCCAGATGAAATGGTTGCGACGGGTGGCGCAAAATGCCACTCAAGGGCTACGCGCAAGTTCGTCAGTGCGTCATCTTCGGTTTCGCCCTGACTGGCAACATCCACTTCCATACACTGAGCGACAAACCAGTCTTCTTCCTGCCACACGCTTGCCGTCAATTGTTGCTTCATGACTCAACTCCAATCGTCACGCATTATCGCAGATTTCTAAACTGTCACTTATCGCGCTTGTACTTCCCCTTAACCTTCGTCGTCTTGCCCGCTTCCACGGTGACGACTTTCGGGTTCGGTTCGATCCATCCATCGATCGGCTTAAAATCGACCGTATGCTCGCCCGGCGCGGCGAACTGGGAGTCCTTATGATTTCGCCAGTTTATATCTGCGTCCACGCGCCACTGACCGCCCGCGTTGCGTGCTTTCTTCGGCTTAATCTTGCAGCGAATTAAAGAAAGGGTGGCTTTATCTTGATCGCGCTCAGCCGCATGCGCAGCGGGCGCAGTCCAATTCAACGCGGCGAGTGTCGCCGCGACCGATGCCGCGGCCACGCAAACACACAGCACGAAATAGAAGATCAGCCGGACCGTACGCATAGCACCTCGCATTCCCCGCGACCTTTAGTACACCGCAACCCTCGGCAAACAACGCCCCTACATTTCCTTCAAATACTTGCCCTTCGCCTTGGTCAATTTGAACAGCTCGATGGTCACGCTCTTGTCATTCGGTTCTACCCAGCCGTCAACGTCTTTGAATTCGACGGTGTAGTCGCCCGGATTGAGGTAGACCAGTTCTTTGTGGTTGTACCAGGTCGTGCCGCCATCGACACTCCACTGGCCGCCATCGCGTCGCGCGCCTTTCGGCTTCACTTTCACCTTTATGCGGCCGACTTTTGCCTTTTCCGCATACACCGAATCGTCGCCAAACGATTCCGTCATCCAAGCGCAAGTTGCGACAAATAGAATCGCGATTGCGAAGGCCCCAGCGCGCTTACCCGCAGCAGTCATAGTTGAACGCCCCATACACAAGTTCTCCTTTTGTGTCCTCGTTCACCAAACCCGCGATAGCCAAGGAATCGATCCGCGTAATCCACGGTTGCTTGTGAGCTTGTTCCCATGATCCTGCTTGGAACGCGCTCACGAAAAGCTCTGCTTTGTCCTGATTCGATCTACTTCTTCGCCTTCTTGAAGTCGCCCACCTGCGGCAGGTTCGGGTGCACGTGCGGTCCGAAGTAGCGCAACATCACCAGCGGACACTCCTTGCCAAGATTCTCGACTGTGAAACCTTCCTTCGCGCGCTTCTCGGTGATGAACACTTCATCTTCGGTCATCTCGCCGAAGCGGATCATCTGCGGGCATTCGAAGGGCAGGTTGCCGATCTTGCCGCGGCCCTGCATCAGGATCACGCCCGACGCGCCGTTGTCTTTGATCGTCACCTTCGCGCCTGGTGCGACCGTAAGCTCTTTCGCGCTGAACAACTGCTCGCCGCGCACTTCGCCATACACAACCCAGCGATCCACATAACCCGAACTTGCCGTGTCGCCGTCGGCGATGGGCTCGAGGTAATGGCTGTCTTTGAAGTTCGGATTGACGTTCGCTTCCCAGTCAAGCTGGCTGACGATGTATTCGTTGTCGTCCTGCTTATCCTTCGGCACGTCCTTCACGAGCAGATGTTTCCACACCTCGCGGCCTTCCACGAGCGATTGGAACATCGAGAACACGTCGCTGCCCCATTGCGGTTCGTAAGTGAGGAGCGATCCCGGCGCGTGGAGAATGCACGGGCCAACGAGCCAGCCTGTGCCCGGCTTGAGTCGATACGCCTTCGACAAATCCAATATGCCATTGTCCTGTCTCTTATACACATCTCCGAGCCCACGAGACAGGCAGAAATCTCGT
>CALEZK010000137.1 GCA_937928585.1 uncultured bacterium
CCGTGCGCACGTTCATGACAACGATGCCGTACGACTGATTGTCCGCGATCCAGTTTTTCGTAATCTCGGTCGTGTCCGCCGCCATTACGAGTATGCCCGTTCCCGGCGGAATGAAGGACACTGTAGAACCCGGCTTGCCGAAATTCGGATGGTTGTTGTCCCAGATGCGATTGTTTATCACGCGGCAGTTTTCGCCAACTTTGGATGGATTGTTCGGCAGCACAAACACCAGGATGCCGCCGGTATTGTTGTGCGCGCTGTTGTTCGACACCACGGCGTTTACCGAGTTTTCGATCTCGATTCCCGCAACGTTGTTGAAGACTTCGTTGTTCCGCACCACGATGTTCCTGCTCTGCCCGACATAGATGCCCGCATCGCTGATCCGGCTAACCACGCAGCCCTCTACCAGCACGCCGTCACATTCAACCGGATACACGCCGTATAGACCGGCGTTGTCGATTGTGAGATCGCGAAATTTGACGTTCTTCGTTTTGTTCGCAACCACGCCGTTGCCCTGATAATTCACGATGACGAAATTCTCGATGGTGAAATCGCTGCCCGATACCTGCACCGCATCGGCAAGTTTGCCTTGACCGTCCATCACGGGACGTTCGCCGTTTTCTTCGATCCCCACGAGCGTGATCCCGCTGCGCTCAACGGTCAAATCTTCGTGATAGGTGCCCGGATATACCTCGACACGATCGCCCGCCTGGGCGCGATCCAGCGCAGGCTGTATCGCCTGGCCCGCGCGGACCGTCAACGTCATCCCGCCGGCCGGTGATTCGGCAATCGCGAATCCCGATGCCATCATCAGTGCAAGTACAGCAAACCGCTTCATCTGCGAAGTCTCCTGGTTAAGTTCTAGTTGGATGCCAATGCCTGTGGTGCGGCGGGCAGATCCGGCGGCATGGTTTTTACGCCGGGTTGATCGAAGGTATTGCCTTCTCCGCTGCCGTCCCAAATTATATCGCCGCCTGGTACTCCCGGAATTGCTTCGGCAAATGTCGCGTCAACCGCCGCGCCGTTTCCGGAAAGGATGTTCCCATACACGCGGGTATAGTCGCTGTTGGGTTCGATATCGATCGGGTGTCCGCCTTTTTCCTGGCGTGCCGCCGCGCCGGGCGAAGACATGAGGCTAATCACGGACAAGCCGTAGGTGTTGTTTCCGGTTATGGTGTTCTGTGTGATTTCCGTATGGTCCGCGGCCATGATGATGAGCCCCATGCCGGACGGCAACGACGCAACGATGGTCCCGGGCTTGCCGAAATTGGGGCCGTTGTTGTCGAAGATGCGGTTGTTGATGACGCGGCAGTTCTCTCCGACTTTCGAGGGGTTGTTCGGCAGCACAAACACGAGCATGCCCGCGGCGTTGTTGTGGCAGGTGTTATTTTCCACGAGCGCATTCACGCAATTCTCGATCTCAATCCCCGCGACGTTCTTGAATACCTCGTTGTTCCGCACGATGATGTCGCGGCTTTGCCCCACATAGATTCCCGCATCGTTGATGCCCGTTACCGTGCAATATTCGACGAGCACGCCCTGGCATTCCACCGGATAGATTCCGTACACCCCCGTGTTGATGCAGGTGAGATTTCGGAACGTTACATTCTTCACTTTGTTCACGGTGCATCCGTTGCCCGTGTAGTTCCGGATGATGAGGTTCTCAATCAGGAAGTTGTCGCCGGCAACATTCACCGCGTCCGCCATCGTTCCGCCGCCGTCGAGCACGGGACGCTCGCCGTTTACGTTGACGCCGACAAGACTGATTCCGGCTTTGTCGATCATGACGTCCTGCGTGTACACGCCCGGGTAAATCTCGATGCGGTCTCCGGGTTGCGCGCGGTCTACCGCCGCCTGGATCGATTGGCCGGGACGCACCGTAAAGATCGCCGCGTTCGGCGAAAGCTGCTGGCTCGGCATCGAAACCGCAAACGGCAGCGGACTTGCCAAAGTCGGGCCCGCGGGACTTGGCGGGCTTGGCTCGCGCGTCAGGCGCGAATCTTCCGGTGTGACTCCCTCGCTGGCCGCAAGCACAACGGGGGGCAGCGCAGGCGTCGCCTTGGTCTTGACCGTTACGATCGGCATGTTCGACGGCAACCGCGTCGGCGGTTCCGGCTGGTTCGACGTGTCGGTAAGCGCTTTCAAAAACGCGACCAGATCCGCCTTCTCCTCCGGCGTCAAGGTGAACTTGCCAATCTTGTCATCGATTCCGCGGAGCGGTTCCGGAAACTGATGTCCGCCGCCATTCGCATAAAAATCCACGACCTCTTCCAGCGTCGCGAAGACGCCGTTGTGCATGTACGGCGCAGTCAATTCGACATTGCGAAGCGTCGGTACTTTGAACGCATGCTTTGGCCCCTGCCCCTCAACCGAAGCGCGGCCAATATCGCGTTCGTGCCCCTCGAGCGGCGGCACGCCAATCACGCGAAAAGTATCATCCGCGAAGTGCGGGAATCGGTGACACTCAAAACACCGCGTCTTCACCGAGCGATACAGTTTCAATCCGCGCTTCTGCGATTCCGTGAGCGCGTTCGGATCGCCTTGCGTATACCGATCGAATGGCGAGTTGTACGAGACAATCGTGCGCTCGAACGCGCCGATGGCCTTCAACACGTTGTCGAATGTTACGGCGGATTCATCTTCCCCGCCGAATGCTTTCTGAAAGAGCGTGACGTACTCGGGAAAACTGCGCAGCTCCTGCACAAGTTGATCCGGATCCTGTCCCATCTCCGCGCGTGTCGTTATTGGGCCTCGCGCTTGTTCTTCAAGTGTCGGCGCGCGCCCGTCCCAGAATTGCATGTGGTTATGCGCCGCGTTCCATACCGTCGGCGTATTTCTTTCCAGCGTGACGCCATTCACTCGGTCTGGGCCAACGCCAAGACCTCCCGCGCCCATCCCTAATTGTCGCCCGTCCGCAAATCCAAAATCGGGGTGGTGACACGTCGCGCAAGACATTGCGTTGGATCCGCTCAACGTTGGATCGAAGAAGAGAAACTTGCCGAGTTCCACTTTTTCTTTCGACATCGGGTTCTCGGCTAGAAACGGCATTGGCGGGAATGGAAGCTGAAGGCCCGTGACCTTCGGTGTGCCGTCCTTGTATGGCTCGTCCGGAACGTACGCGCCATTTTTAACGATGAACCCGGGAATGGCCGCCAGTTTCTGCTCTTGAGCAGATACGACAGCGGCAAACAATGCGACGCTCAAAATAACACGATACAGCATGGACTCAATCCCCTCGATAACGCAGCGCTACTCCAAAACCACCGGCCTTCAGTAGAGCAACTGAAAACCCGCGTTGTCAACGCGCGCGATGAGGGGGGCTAGCCGTACCAATCCCCTTCACCCGATTCCGACGCGACAGTCCGATTGGCACGCTCTGAAACATCGCGAATCACCCGGTTGTGGGAGTGCTTCAATGTCCGCGCGGTGCCCGCGGTCATCACCCCTTGCTCCACAAGGGTATCCAAGAGCTGCTCAAAGGAATCTCCGGCCACTGGTGCTTCGACGGCCTGAACCTTCGCGATGATCCGGTCGAGCCGCGTCCGAATGGTAGGGTAGGATACGCCGTAAGCGGCGGCAAGCTCTTTTAAGGAACCGGAAGCCAAGAGGAATCGCTTTAGAAAGAGTAGGTCGCCGTCATCGAAGACGCTCAACCAGGCCGGGATGTAAATGGGATTCATTAACTTATCAAAACATAATTTACAATATATTTCAATACTTCATGGTCAATACA
>CALEZK010000138.1 GCA_937928585.1 uncultured bacterium
CCCCCATGTCTCCCACCAAACGTATTAGATACGAGGCGAGTTTCGCGTCCCATCGTTTCACCAACGACTCGAAGGCTGTAATGTCGCGTCGATCGCGAACCGCCACCATCAAGTCCTTGTCGGAGATTTCCGAGGCCAATTTGTTCACTCCCGCCGTTATCTTGTGTATATATACGCGCGTCGCGTGCATTTCGACGACCCAAATCTGGACGATACTTCTGGTAGTGCGGTGACGAGGGAAAATGATAGGCTATGTGGCATGTTTACCGCTCCGCGGAACAAGAACGGAGACTTTGAGCGATGGGCTTTGATTTCCCTGATCTGCCTTTTGAATTACCTGACCCGCTCCAAGACGTTATCGGGGCAATTCTAGACGGGAGGTTTGCTGACCTCGTCAACCTCTTCGGCGGGGGCCCAATTATCGGCTCGTTTTTCGACCCGGACCGGTTTTTGGACCAGGTCCGTGACTTCTGGGATGGACCCGATCCGGAGTGAGTCAGCTCCCATCAAGCATAACGATGTTTGCACTGAGTTGGGTTAGAGAATCCTGCAATGTCTAGTCCGAAGGCCTATATACAAACTTTTGGCTGTCAGATGAACGAGCATGACAGCTTTCGCATGGTCGAAGTGCTTGCGCGGCAAGGCTATGCCATGACAGAACAGGTGGATGATGCGAGCCTCGTCATTCTCAATACCTGCTCCGTGCGCCAGAACCCGGAAAACAAGGTGTATAGCCTGCTGGGCCGCCTTCGCCATCTGAAGCAGCAGGACCGCGAGGTGATCATCGGGGTCGGCGGGTGCGTTGCACAGCAGGAAGGCGAAAGGATTCTGGAGCGCGAACGGTGCGTGGACATGGTCTTCGGTCCAGACAACTTTTTCCGTCTACCCGAGATGATCGAGCAGGTCCGGCGGGGAGAACGCGTCTTAATGACCAAGTGGCAAGCCCGTTCCGCGGACCGCGTGCAAAACTTTGTGCCGGAGGAATGGGTCGAGGCGGGGCATGTCGAGGGGTGCAAGGCGTTCGTTTCGATAACCAAAGGCTGCGACAACTTCTGCACCTTCTGCGTCGTGCCGTTTACGCGCGGGCGCGAAGTCAGCCGCGAAGCGGACAATATCCTGCGCGAAGTGCGCGACCTCGTGAATCGCGGCGCGAAAGAAATCTGGCTGTTGGGCCAGAACGTCAATTCCTATCGCGCGCATGATGTCGGTTTTTACGAATTGCTCGATAAAGTCTCTCAGGTGGAAGGGCTCTCCCGCGTGCGGTTCACGTCACCGCACCCGAATGACTGGAACAACCGTCTCTCCGATCTCATGGCGGAGCGCGCGACGATTTGCAATCACCTGCATCTGCCGTTTCAGGCTGGTTCCGATCGCATGCTGGAACTCATGAACCGCAATCACACGATCGAGGAGTACCTGAACAAGATTCGCTACATGCGCGCGATCAACCCGGAGATCGAGCTCTCGACTGATATTATCGTCGGCTTTCCGACAGAGTCGGACAGCGACTTCGAGCAAACCTTGCGCGTAGTGGAAGAGGTGGAGTTTGGACAGCTCTTTCCGTTCAAGTATTCGCCGCGCCCCGGCACGAAGGCCGAGAAAATGCCCGACGATGTGCCCCGCGAGGTGAAGGAAGAACGGCTCGCCCGGGTAATCGCGCTGCAGGAGCAGATTGCAGACCGCAGAATGGCCGCGTATATCGGCACCGAGCAGGAAATCCTAATCGACGGCGCCAATCCGCGATTCCGCGGTGCGATGAACGGGCGTACCAGCGGCTTCCGCCCGGTCACAGTGCACAATTGCGATGCTGAAATTGGGGAACTCGTTTTGGTTCGCATTACCGCGTATCGGCAGCATTGGCTCGAAGGCGAAGTGCTCACAGACGCGCTGATCTAGGCGTCGGCAAACTTCAACGCGCACGCGCAACGGTCGCGCGCGTTACAATTCACTTCATACAATGGAACTCCTTCCCAACATAGTGGCGGCTCAACATGCCGCGGTGCGCACCGCCATCGGCGCGTGGATCCGCGATTCGCACACCTTCGTTCGTCTCGAAGGCAATGACGTGGCAACGTGGTTGCACTCGCAAACCTCTAACGACGTTGTCGCATTGCAATCCGGCGAAGGACATGCCAACACCATTCTCGATCGCAAGGGCCGCCTGCAGGCCCACTTCACGGTGCATCGGTGGGAAGATGAATACTGGATGATAGTTGAGCGGCAGCAGGCCGCCCGCCTGATCGAACAACTCGACGCGCACCTCTTTATCGAGGACGTGCGCATGGCGGACGCCGGCGATGAAGTTGAACAGATCATGATTCAAGGTCCGCGCACCTTGCCGTTCCTAATGGGGCTCATCGAGCCGACAAGCATAATTGCCACAGATCATCTGCCGTGCACACCTTACGGGTGTACGCCAGTTGAATTGCTTGGCCATCAAGTGCTTGCGTTTCAATTGACAGAAACAGGCGAAGACGGCTACCTCCTGGTGACGCAGAATGGTGAAGCACGGACTTTGTTGGACGCATTGCTCGAAGCTGGCGCCTCTCAGGGCATTCTCGAAATTGACGAGGCCGCGCGCGAGACCTTGCGCATTGAAGCGGGCATTCCGCGATTCGGCATAGATATGGACACGACCAATCGCCTTCCGGAAACGACGCTTGAACGCGTTGCCGTTAGTTATGAAAAAGGCTGCTACCTTGGACAGGAAGTCATTGCTAAATTACGGACGTATAGCTCCGTAAAGCAAGCGCTGGTCGGACTTGTCGCAGAGAGTAGCGATATGGAGTTCCCCGCGCATGATGCACGGCTGATGCTCGACGGTACCGAAATAGGCGTACTAAAAAGCGCGACCTTCTCCCCCACGCTTGGCAGCCCTATCGCACTTGCGTATATCGATCGCGATCACCGTGCGCCCGACACGATATTGCATCTGAACGCGGGCGCAACGGGGCCAACCTTTGCAGCGCGGGTTGTAGTGCTTCCATTTTACGCGGCGGAATCTCGGGAAGACCGCGCAAGACGCATGTATGAACAGGCGCTGACTCAGTTCGAGCGCGATACGAATGACGTCGATACCGCGGCGATTAATCTCTTGCGCGAAGCGTTGTTGCTCGATCCCCGGTTTGAAGATGCGTATGAGGCCCTGGGCGTAATTCTCAATCGTCATCATCGCGTGGATGAAGCAATCAGCGTCATGTTGTCGTTGGCGCGGCTCAATCCTGATTCGGTCATGGCGCACACCAACCTGTCGGTCTTCTACGTCGCCAAAGGCATGATCAACGAAGCGGAGGACGAGAAAGCCAAGGCCGCCGTCTTGCAGATGAAGCACGCGCGCAGCGCACGCGACGCGGAAGACATGGCCGCACAGGAACGCGAACGCATTCGGCAAGAGGCGCTCGAGCGAATCGAGATGTTTGCGGAAGTGCTGGAAATTGACCCCGAAGATCCGCTCGCGACTTATGGCACGGGGATGGCCTACGTGCAATTGAACGAATACGAACGCGCCATCCCGTTCCTCACGCGCGCAACTCAACTGCAAAAAGACTATTCCGTTGCATTCCTGAACCTCGGCAAATGCTACGAGTTCCTGAATGATTTCGAGAATGCTCGCACAGCCTACAAAACCGGAATCGAATCCGCATCCCGTAAAGGCGACCTTATGCCCTTGAGAGAAATGGAACGACGACTCAAAGGGTTGGGGTAGGGCCTGACTTGCCCTCCCCTTTGTCGCGCTGGCCACATTTGGCACGAGCCGCCACACGAGCGGCGATATTTAATTTTCCAAGAGCGGTTCAGGTTTAAATTCGATCGTTGCGAGACAACTCTCCTTTTCCAACGTAGATGTTGAAGACACCGCCATGCCTTTACACTTTATGTTCAGTCTGTTGCATCAAGTGCGGTGAGATTGTCCGCAGTTTTCGCAGATGTCGGCGGCGATTAGATTTGATTTTGGATGCTTTGGTACAGGGGAGGTCGAAAAAATTTTTTTGACGATTCAAGGGGGGGTGCGATCTCGGAGAAGTACGTGCTTTTGTTGTAAGTGGTTTGTTTTGTTGCCAATGTGCGTTTCGTGAGTG
>CALEZK010000139.1 GCA_937928585.1 uncultured bacterium
GGGCTCGGAGATGTGTATAAGAGACAGCGGCATGTACTGTCCCGGCCGTTGAAGCATGTTAATCGTCTCAGATGGGATGTTTTTTCTCATCCACGTATTTCCAGTAATAATGGTCGCGCCGCCATGCCTCATTACCCAAGTGCCAGACGGGGTTTTGGGGCACCATATCTTACCCTTGTACTTTCGGCGTTGTTCTCCGCTAGAATTCCGCGGCGCAAAATATTTCACCTTCTGCACGTAACAACCGCTACCGCTAATATTGGCGTGCTTTCCCACAAGCAAGCACAAAATCTGGAACGCTTCGAGCACTGGTCCTTCCGTTTGTGCAAAATGCGTTCCAGCCCGCGCGTGGTGCGAGCCTTCCGCCTTCAACATCGCGTCGTACATCGCTTCCGCTGCCTTGCGCGAAAGCTGCGACACAATGCGCGGCATGTCTTCTTTGCATTTGAAAACTTTTGTGATCGCTTTCACGTCTGCCAGTGCGACTGGAATGCAAACTACGCCGGTGGCCGGATGTGGTGCACGATCCTTTGTGCCAAGCAGGAGGCACAATTCCCCCATGTGTTTATTTGGGGACTGGTACACGACCATTTCGCAGTATGTTTTTTTGCGCCAGCGATGGTATCCGTCTGTAACAACCCAACCAAGAATTGCCGCCAGGCGCGGCGAAAGCACGCTTTTTTTGCGCGTGTAATTTCCACTCAGGGGAATTTTGTGCGATGTGTTCAGCTCGTAAGATCGCACAATCTTGCGATCACCGCCGTACCACTTGCCTTTAACCTTTGTGCGAATGACTTCGACCGGCCACCGGTGATCGTCGGTAAAAAGAAACTCGTGGCGATCGTTGCAAATCCCGAACCGCCGCAACTCGCCATCGAAGTCGAATGTGGCCACATCGATCAATGATTCCCATCGCAACTCTCCAGTCTTGACGTCATACGCCATGACCTTTTCGCCCTTCTTCAATGCATCGTGTTTCTTCCATCCCTGCTGCGTTAGGATCTCGTGGTCAGTCGGCACGCAGTAGAATGGCACCACCGTCCGCCGAAGCCCCTCTTCAAATGGACTCAAATCGGTATAGTCAAAATGCGACAACTTGACCTGACGCTCCGCATTCTTGAATGCTCGCTCGACTATGTCTTCCGCGGTGCCCACTACGCCCTGTTCATTCTGCGCAAGCGCACCTATAACTTCCGGCACAGCAATTCCGCGCTTCTGCGCCTCTGCCATCGTGTCATCGATCATCTTTATCGCGAGTGGTAAACGTATCGACATTTCCACCTGCTCATTGATCTTGTGAGCAGGGCGGAATATCCGCTCGCGCCACACCTTCGAAGGCCCTGCACCCGCTTCGACAATGTCCACGTCCGGCGATCCACCCCCGTGCATCTGCCGAATCATGTACTCCTGATACAACCGCTGCTTGCTCAGCTTCGTGCCATTCCGCAACGTCACATATGCGTCTTCGCCCCACTTCCCGCGAAGCGCACGCCCGATCGTGTCAAACCCAGCCGCGTAATACCGCGGCGTCAACGCATTCCCAAGCCCCAACCCCTCGTAATAATTCTTGGTAACGCCCGTGAAAAAATTCCGCGAAAAATAACTCGGACCGCCCCCGAATATCGTCATCGCCTTCCACCATTGCATTAACCCCGCATCCTTCAACATATGCGGAAGCGCGTCGTTTATCATCGCGCCAAATGTCGCTTTGTCCGGACCCGGCTGCAGCACCTCCTGCATCTTTTGCAATGCCCGCGCGTAATCGTTCGGCACCGCCAATGGCTCGCTTGCATACCGCCCCTGATCAACCTTCGCGTACAGCAACCGCCCCGTGTCGTCATGCACCAAATGCTTCGCATCGTCCCACGGCTCCGCGAGACCTTGCTTTTGCAACGAACGGACCAGCACATCCCCGCGCATGTTCGCAATCGCGTCGTCGCGCAGTTTCTTGAACACAACCCCCGGATTCGTCTCGTACTCAAACGCAGCCCGCTCCGTCGCGTTCAGCTCGCCCGGCGTCTTCCGATGCTTCCGCAAAAACTCCGACACAAACGCGGGATCGTTCTTCTGCGCTTCATCGAAATATTTCTTGCCCAACCGGAAGTATTCCGTCTTCCCCGCGTCCGTCAACGTCGCCACCGCCACAGGCTCTACGCTCCCCGGCAACAGCAATCGGTTA
The DNA here is from genome assembly GCA_937928585.1 of uncultured bacterium. Lineage (GTDB taxonomy): Bacteria > Hydrogenedentota > Hydrogenedentia > Hydrogenedentales > SLHB01 > JABWCD01. Next base: position 2,180 of record CALEZK010000139.1, read on the forward strand.
AACGCATTCTTGCTCGGACCCGTCAGCGCGTCCCACTGCTCTTCAAAAAGTTTCTCGCCCAGCGCCGGCGCGTCCTGCCCAGGCTTCACCTTCGGCAATCGCGGAAAGTGACCCGCCACCGGCAACGCATACGCATCCATCCCCGTGCCCTCAAGCGGAGAAATAAACTCTTTCTGCTTCCGCATGAAAGCGTCCGCCGCGTCCCACGCCGCACGTCGCGCATCCGCCCCAGCGCCAACGCCAACGTACTGCGCAACTGCGTCCGCCGCCGGCACGTCCCCCCGATACATCCGCCCGATCGATTCAAGTAAATTCGCGCGATCATCCCCGCGCAACGATTCCAACGCCTTCAATTCATCAGTAGTGTCGAGCTGAAACTTGTTGCCAATCCGCGCCGCCTCATCCTCGATCGAAAACGCCGTCCGCACAGCCTCGTCAGGAATGCCGGCAACGCCTGCCTGCGCAGACACCGCTCCGCGCTTACCGCCAAACAAATACTGCAACCCCTGCCCCACACTCGATCCCGCAAACGCATTCCCAGCCTTCTGCATCGTGTCCAGCACCGGGCGGATGAACCCCTCGAAGCGGTCGCTCTTCCCAGCCAGAACGCCCAGCGGCAGGCCGATCAGGACGCCAAGGATCACCGAGGCCACGACGATTGCCAGCGTCGTCATCGCCAGCCCC
>CALEZK010000140.1 GCA_937928585.1 uncultured bacterium
CCCGCCTCTACAGCAGATGATGCCCGGCTTCCGCGAAGAACTCCTGGGCCCGGACATGCGCGGCATCTATCCCGACTACCTCACCGATCCGTTGGTCTTGCTGTGCCCATCAGACCCTCAAGTGGATCCCAGTGTTTGGGCGCAGGGCACCCTGCCTATTGAGGAGGGAGTCAATGAAATCAATGCCTTGATTCAAAGCAATCAGGCCAATGGCAACTGCATGCTTGCCCACCTGAATATGCCCCGCTCTTACGTTTATATCGGTTACGCCGTAACTGACCCAACTTCCGCAAAACAGGCCTGGCGCTGCAACGAAAATGCCCATGAAATTCTCCGCGACAATTATCCTGCACTGGGAACGATTCCCGGTGGTTCAGGCACGCTCGATGACTTCAAGCTGGATCTCGGTCCAGGCTGCCCATACAACGTTGTCACCTACAACGACGACAGCAATAGCTGGTCGGGTGCATACGAAATCCCGCTTGGCCTATCGTGGAAATACGGCGCGTCCGGGCTGGACGACGTTTTCACGGATTCGAATGGCAACGCCGACACGCGTCAGGACAGTCTCTCTCGGCGTGCGACAGGCCCAGGTGGGCAAATCTGCGCGGACGTCATCTATCGTCTTCGCGAAGGCGTCGAGCGGTTCCTCATTACCGACATCAACGACCCCACCCGTTCCGGCGGCGCGCAAAGCAACCTGCCTACGATGTTTGATGGATGGGCACAGTCCAAGAAAGTCTCCGACACCGGCGGCGCAAACGACGATAGCCCCGTCGGTGGCGTGACCGTGTTCAACCATTTGCCCGGCGGCGCCAACGTGCTCTACATGGACGGTCACGTTGAGTACATAAGATACAACTCCAAGTTCCCCGTTGCGCTCGGCCAGTACGGTCGCGGCACAACCTGGGAAACGGATATCGCCGACGGCATGATGGGGCCGTAACCCTCAACGGGTCGCTCACCGAAGTCATAGAATCGAACGTCGCGATTCCAACGAAAAACTGGGATCGCGACGTTTTACATAATCACCAAAAAACCTTGGGAGTTTCCGTCACGATGCGCCTTCTAGCATTGTTGCTCTTCGTATCGATCTGCGCGGTTGGTTCGTGGGCACAACCCAAAGTTGTCGCCGCAACCGTGGAAACCGAACCCGTTCCAAACCCGGAAGACGCTGCGGACGATCCTTGCGTGTGGGTTCATCCGGCTGATCCAGCCTCGAGCACTATCATTGGCACCGACAAGAAGGGTGGCATCGCGGTCTATGACCTGAGCGGCAAGCAACTACAGTATCGCGCGGATGGAAAAATGAACAATGTCGACATCCGATCTAAGTTCCCTTTCAGCGATGGCCCCTCCGACATCGTAGTCGCCAGCAATCGCTCGGACAACAGCATCTCTGTCTACAGAGTCAATCCCGAAACCAGGCTGCTTGAACCGGCCGGCTCGATCGCCAGCGGAATGAATCTCATGTATGGGCTGTGCATGTACAAGAGCAAGACCACCGGTTACTACTATGTATTTCTCAATTCGGAATCGGGCGAAGTGCAACAATGGCAGCTGCTTCCCGCTGACAAGAAAGTTGAAGGCAAACTGGTTCGTTCGTTCAAGTTGAACAGCAAAACCGAAGGGTGCGTCGCCGACGACGAGCATGCCGTCTTCTATATCGCGGAAGAAGAAGCCGGAATCTGGAAATTGGCCGCAGAACCAGACTCTGAACCCAAGCCTCTACTCGTCGAAAGTGTCGCCCCCAAGGGCCGCATTGCCGCAGATGCGGAAGGCCTGTGCATCTACGACGCCGGAGACGGCAAAGGCTATCTGCTCGCATCAAGTCAGGGAGACAGCACTTTCGCAATCTTTGATCGCGTTGGAGCGAACGCGTACATAGGTTCATTCTCCATAGGCGCGTCAAATCAGACCGACGTTGTCACGGGAACGGATGGAATCGACGTCATAAGCACGAGTCTTGGAGCTAGTTTTCCAAACGGGCTCTTCGTCGCGCAAGACGATGAGAATGACGGCAAAAACCAGAACTTCAAGCTTGTGCCTTGGGAAAATATCTCCGCAAAACTCGACACCGTAGCCAAATAGCACCGCCAGCTTTCGGTCTTGTGGTGCGTTCAGGTAAAGTGCGCGGCATGAATCTCGTTATCCTGTCGCGAGACGCGCGTCTCTATTCCACAAGACGGCTCGCAGTCGCCGCGCAATATAGAGGACACGCCGTCCGCGTTGTCGATCCGCTTCGCTGCTATATGAACATCGCCGCGGAGCGGCCTTCAATTCATTTTCGCGGCAAGCCCCTGCCCGCGGTCGATGCCGTCATTCCGCGCATCGCGCCCGCGCATACGTTCTACGGGACCGCCGTCGTCCGTCAGTTCGAGATCATGGGCGTCCACGTCCTGAACAGCGCCGCCGCAATCACCGGTTCACGCGACAAACTCCACAGCCTCCAACTCCTCGCGCGACACGGCATCAGCATGCCGGTCACCGGCTTTGCCCACTCCCCCGACGACACGAACGACGTGATCGATCTCGCCGGAGATGCGCCAATTGTCGTCAAGCTGATTCAAGGCACGCAAGGCAAAGGCGTGGTCCTCGCTGAAACAAGGAACGCCGCGGAGAGCGTGATCGATGCCTTCCGGGGCCTCGATGCACAGTTCCTCGTGCAAGAATACATCGAAGAATCGCGGGGCGTAGACATCCGATGCCTTGTGCTGGGCGGAGCGGTAATCGCGTCGATGCTTCGCCGCGCGGGCGAAGGCGAATTCCGCTCCAATCTACACCGGGGCGGAAAGGCCGAGTCCGTCACAATCTCCGAAGAAGAACGCATCATCGCCTGTCACGCCGCCGAAGTCCTCGGGCTCACCTTCGCCGGCGTAGATATTCTCCGCGCCAAAAGAGGCCCCGTCGTCCTCGAAGTAAATTCCTCCCCCGGCCTTGAAGGAATCGAAACCGTCACCGGAATCGATGTCGCCGGCCTCGTCATCGAACACATCGACAGCATAAGCCGCAAATAGAATCCCTAGTGCCTAAAACTGTGAAGCGAATGCGAGAAATCACCGCTTATCGAGTTCGTTGTGACACTTATTAATTGCATCAGCCAAAAAAGGCGGAGTTGTCATGCCGCCTGGTAACCAACGTCGGGCTCTTTCCAACTTTACGAGCGCCAACTTATACTGCCCATGATTCATTTTCCTGAAGCCTTTGCCAAGATTCCACCCAGCCACCGCACAGTAAAACAATTCAATTGGACTGCGCCGAAACAATATGTATGCACGTCGCAGTCCAGCAATAATCTGGCTTCTGGTAAGTTTGTCTTCTCGCACAGTCTGGGCCTCGCAGTGAATTAAACTTCTCGTTCCCAGGCCACGACGCCGCAACACACGCTGGAAAATCGCTGCATTGTCCCCCAATCACACTTGCTTTCCAAAGCCCCCGCTCCGTAACCCTCTCGAAAAGCTCCGCGTTGATCATTTCGACACAACCAAACGCCGAAACAGAATAATTCCACCACCAACGCCCCCAAAAAGCACACCAGCGCCAACAGCCACGGCAATACTAGGTCGCTTGCGCGCCCAGCCTTTTTTATGCCAAATGGATAGCTGCGCGCAGCCCACCCTGCAAGACTATCTTGTACTTCTGCGTCTCGCCTTCTTTATCCCGAAGGGATTCCAGCGCGCAGCCCAGGATTGCGACGCGCTTCGCGGCGCTATCCTGGGTCACGACGCCACCCACCGAATCAACCCCAACGGGGTTGAGGACACAAAACCAATCCCACACGCCGGAACCGCTTCGGCGCGGCAAGTTCACTGAGGATAGTTACGCGCCCAGCGCGGCGACCGCAAGAAACGAGCCCACGCGCTAGCGAAGAGTTCTAATCATTTGGACTTCAAAACATGCACGCCGAACGGCTGAATATTCAGGGTCAACTTGCCATTCTTCACCGTTGCCGATGCCGCCGTGGTTTCATCGGTAAACGTCGTTCCATTCAGTACACTCAAACCGTCGAGGGTATATACAAGCGGGTCTTGCCACTCATTGACAACGATGAGGTACACACCATCCTTTGTCTGCTTCGGCAAAACGCGCACGGCGCGATCCATCGATCCCCATGTTTCCTCATATGTCACCGTGATGGAAAGGTTTGCCTCCGGCGATGCAAGCACCGGTGAAAGGTCCGCGAGTTCACGAACAACTTTCAGCAAGTCAGGCCAGAACGGAGCCGTGCGGTCTGTGTACGCCGTGCCCCAATAGAGCACGCCTCTCGCGCCATTCACGATCGCGTCATAGGCCATAAACCGCGTTTCTTCGTAGGAGGGATGACGCATCTTGTCCGCTTCGGGATCATTCTTGCGCTCGCCCAGCTCTTTCCAGGCAAACCCCTGCAACACCATCCACACCGGTTTCTCCGGCGCGGCCGCCTGCATCAACCGCGTGTACGATCCCACGCTTGCAAGCGATCGATCCGACAAATCAGAATGTTCCGTGCGATACATCGGCACCGGATAAATGTCGCAACCGGTAATGTCCGCCGCCTTGTTGAAAGCCGCCCGTTGCGCGATCGAATTGCGCGGCGCGTGATTCATCCAGACCACATGCCGCGTATCGAGTCCTTTCAAATACGTGTACCCCGCCAACAGCCCATCGGCCATGGTTGAAGCGCGCGTCGCCGCAGTCGCCATCGTCTCCGCGGGCCGCGGTGGCTCCTGGCCCAACTCGCGCCAGATGGCGTCGGCCAGTTTTTCCGCCTCGGTAAACTCCGCGCGCCGCCAATGCTCTGAGGCTTTTACCCGCATCGCGCGCAAGCGCTCCGCAACAGCCTGGTTCGTCAGCGCCGCAATCGCCTCGCGCTGCTGCCGGACTTCTGTCTCCGCGCGCCACAGCGTAGTGCCATACCAAACGTTCCACAGCGCCTCGTCGGGAACTTCCCACACGAGCATCGAGGGGTGCTCTGCGCAGGTCTTGACCATTTCGTCCAAGGCTGCTTTGCGCGATTCCGCGCTCGTGCTCAGGTCCAGGTTGTACCCTGCGTTGATCCACGCATACGCGCCGCGATTGTGCAGGCGATCGAGCTGCGCTACGTCCGGCGTGGATTGAATCAGATTAAAGCCCGCGCGCACCGCTTCATCGAGCACGGCATCGTCCGCTGGGTTTTCGTAGAGTCCCAACACGAAGGTGCGCTCGCCGTTGATCATCAACATGCGATCGGGCGCAATGGTCGCATCATTCGCCGCCAACGCGACAACAGGCAACAACAACGCAGTCCAACTCATCCCGGATCTCCTTCCTCATTGGGCAGCGTTGCCACCCAACGCTCATACTCCGCCCGGATATCGTCCGGTGTCGTAAAAGGTATGTACAACACACGCGCCCGATAACCATACGACTTTCCCGGCATAGGTTCACGAATGACATACTGCCAGTCCCAGGCCGGCGAATGCGGATCCCGCTCACCCGAAGCGTTGGAAATGAAATTCCAAAGCGCAAAGCGGATCGGCTCCCGCTGATCAAACATCATGACATACGCCATCGTGTCGTCTTGCGTCGTCATATCGCCGTCCCCGTCGACGAGACCGTAGTAAAAGGGGTCGATAAACTTTTTCGATTTGTTCTCAATGACGTTTAAGGTTTTCGCCCCCGCTTCAAAAGGCAAATCGGGGACACCCCGGTATGCGATGGTTCCAGTTTCAAATCCCTCGGGCGTTGCGTCCGTATCGTCGCCGAATGAAACCCAGCCTTCACGTCCGTCTTCCGTGCCGCAAAAATGAATGCGCCGTTCGCGCGTATGGTTCATGTAACTCGCCCACATGAAGGCGCAGTATCCCAGTGGGAATTGCTCCCGCGTCGGCGCCGCGGTAAACACCATGTCCACTGCATTCCCCATCAAGGTGTATCGCATCTCGGATTCAATTCCCCAAGCCGACGAACTTGATGGATGCCGCATGACCGCCGTGGATGCATCGATCAGCGCGACGCTGTGCGCATCCTTGTTTGGACTGAACATCGAGATCGCTTCGTCGCGCGCCGTTCCGTTGAAGATGTGCTCGAAGTAAAGGCCTGTGGCATCGTCGCGAAATAGGTTCTCGCCGCGAAAGGAATTGTGTTGCAACGGATTGAACCCGTTGCCGGATCGGTCCCGGTTCGCAACGAAATCCAGCAGTGTTCCCCGAAAATTGCCCCCTGCCACGGCAACGGCGTGCGTGCCGTCCTGCGCGATCTGAATTCTGTGGTTGGCGAGTTGAACCGCTTTCAACAAATACTTGCGTTCGTTTTCGCTCGTCACGTTCGCAAACGATTCCTGCGCGGGAAGATCGTACACCCACAGCGCGGCCAGCGGCACCGCATTACGCTCCAGCGCGGTGATCATTTCAAAGTTCGAGCGTCGCGCCGCATCGCGCGGCGCGCCTGCTGCGTCGTCGCGCGCGCCCCATTCACCCACAAACAAGGGCTTTCGCGCGCGCCGCGAAGCCTCCATGCTCAGCGCCAGCAGTTCATCGAAGGAGGTCTTCGCTTGTCCAAATCGCCCATCATGATCCGGCGGATAGATGTGCACGGAGATCATGGTGTGCGGGTCCGGCGTGCTCGCGATCAGTTGCTCCTGAAATTGTTCGCGGCTGTCCGCCGTCCACGTGAGATGGTGACGCTGGTGGTGCGATGTCGGGCGAGGAAGACTGTTCCCCGAGGTAATGGGGCGATTCGGATCGATCCCGCGCACCGCCGCGCCAAACTCTCGCAGCGCGGTGAGCACCATGTCGAAGCGGAGATCGTCGGCGTCGCTGCGTGTCGCGGGCGTGCCGTGGTGAGGCAGCACCGCCGGTCTGTGCTGCGCCGCATTCGGTAGATCGACCGCCAGATCATATTCATTTCCAAATTCCCAGGCCCAGATCGCAGGCGAGTCTTTGTAACGCGCAACCACGTCGCGCGTGTACTCGCGCATGAACGCAATGGTCTTGCTATCGGGATTTCCCCACTGGTTCCGCGGCTCGCCAACCAGATCCGGAATCGTGGCGTTGTACCAGAAAAGACTCGGGATGAGGCCGATGCCGTTTTCCTCCGCCGCGCGCACCACGCCATCCAGCAGCGCAAAATAGTCAGCCTTGTCTTCGACATAGTGCTTCATCGAATTGGGCCAGTACCCGCAAGCCGCGAACCGAACAAACGGAACGCCAAACGACTTCAGTTCTTCGAATCCCTTCCGGTAGCTGGTGTCGCTGGGGTCGGCCAAAGTGCGGTTGAACGCGCTGTAGTAATTGACGCCCATCGCCCGATACGGCTTTCCTGAGCAAGGTACCGTCCTCGCCAACGACCGGGTGTGTAGCCAACGACAAATCGCAGAAAAGGGTCGCTGCCACAAGTAGGAGAATTCCGCGCATGGATTTTCAGATTCTTTCCGGGTGTGTTACGATTGCAGACGGTTTATTGGATACAAGATATGGAGTTTTCAACATGAAGCGCAACATGGTCTTGTTGTTTGCGCTCGCCCTTTTCGCGCCGCTCGCCGAAGGGCAGGGCCTCGTCGGAGACCTGCTCGCAGGCAAGCTCGTGAACCCAAAAGTGGGGCAGTGGGCATGGTACAACCTCACCGCCGCCAAGGGCGGCAAGAAGTATGTCATTCGCCAGGCCATCGTCGATCAGGAGCGCGTAAACCGCAAGCAGGGCTATTGGGTCGAGTTCGAGATCATCCCGGAAGTCGGGTTCAAGATGGTCTATAAGATGCTCCTCACCGGACCAGCCAGCGATCCCAAGAACATCCACCGCGTCATCGAGAAGTCCGGGATGGATCCCGCCCAGGAAGTCGCCATTGACCAGTCCGTCGCAACGCCCGCCGCGCAATCGGATTCCAAGCGGCGATCGCTGGGCTTGGAAGATATCTCAACACTTGATGGCATCATTCGCGCCGAGCACTACGAAGTGATGCAGGGTGAAGAGACGATCCACGTCTGGATTAATGAAAAGATAAATCCCACCGGAATCGTCCGCATGCGTTCGCTCGACGGCGAGATGGTGCTGCGAAATCACGGCACCGGCGGCGAGAACGCCGAGAGTCTGGTCACCGAAAAGCCGCTACCTCCTGAAGCAGCCATTGCTCCCAAATCCAAGCCCCAGATCAAGACAGACGTTGAAGGCGGCGAATCCGGGGGCCAACCCTCGCAGGAAGGAGCAAGCGCGCCATGAACCGGGCCTCTACACTCGCCGCTATGGCTTGCCTGTTGCTCGCGGTCGGATGCCCGACGACCGACAAGCCAGTCCCTCCGCCAAAGCCGGCCCAAA